>JAPYNY010000065.1 GCA_028283145.1 Candidatus Hopanoidivorans cymbastelae | reverse complement strand
CCCGATCTTCAAGGACTGCATCACAGCGCCCTTCTTGACGGAAAAGAACCCCCGCACTGACAGCACCTCCACCGCATCTGCCGATGAGACGACACCGACACCCGGTCGCTGCCGCAATCGCAGCAGCGCACACCGTCTGGCCAGCGCATCCGGGTCATCCACCTGCCCGGCAGCCTCATCGCCGTAAAACAACCCCCGAGAACTCCAAAAGACTCACACCCTCACGACGCGCAGACCCGCGGGCTTGCTCGCTGACAACCCACCATCTCTTGGCCATAACACTATTGTGAACAAAGGATCTGACATCAACACCCCCAAAAAACCAGCAAAAAGCAAGTTACATATATAACCCCCTTTTTATTTGGCATACAAGCACCGGGTTGAAAAGCCAGAACCCTGCCAAGATTTTACCGAGGCCAGCTCACCTGATATAGAAGTTGCCGTTGTAGAAAAACGGCCCGTCGGGAAGCGATAATTCAGCCGCCCACAGGCCGCCGACAAAAAACAACGCCCCCAGCACGGCTGCCACCGCAGACGACCATACAATTTCCCGCCGCCTGAATTTCGCAAAAATCTGGGCTTGGGTCAGCCGCACAGATGGATTGGCAGTGGCTCTGAAGTAGGCTCCCTGTGCGGCGCGGTAAAACAGCAGATAGCAAAAACTGATCAGCACCCCGCCAAGCAGTCCGCCCAGATGCCCTCCGATGGAGATGCCAGGAACGGCAAAGGTTAGCACCAAATTGATAACCAGCAAAAACACCAGTCCCGAAACATTGATACTTCCGCCAAACAGCCGTCGTAGCACCAGAACGCTTCCCATCAGACCAAAGACCGCTCCCGAAGCCCCGACAGTCACGGTGAAGGCATCTTCCAGGAGCAGCGCACCGAAGGCCCCTGCCAACAGAGCCCCGAAATACAAAAAGAAAAACCGCACCACCCCGATCAGTGATTCCAATGACCTCCCCAAAAACCACAGCAGCAGCATATTGAAGAACACATGGGCCAAGCCGCTGTGCAAGAACCCCCCGGTGAACAGCCGCCACCACTCGTTGTCGAGAGCTATGGCGATGCCTATCTCGCCGTAGTCAATGTCGAATTGGGTGACTTTGGTGGGCCAAAGTGTGCCAGCCACGATCGACCCCCGTATGAAGACCAGCACGTTCACTGCAATCAAGACGGCAGTTAGGCTTAATTTGCGAGCTTGGCTTTCACTCATTGGAATTCGCGGGGTTGGACATAAGACTATTATTTATAATGCTTGTTTCAGACTTGTTCTCTTCAATCTACGCACATCAGGGAGGCTGGGATGAAGTGCTGCTTGTAGCAGGGCCTCTACTCTTGTTTCTGGCTGTGGTGGTTTTTGCTACCCGACGACTGAGCCAAGCTCAGCCGAGCCACCAGCCCAACCACGATGAGTCGAGTCTGGAACAGCCTGTTTCCAGCCAAACTGCCGCCAGTCAGACAGCTTCACAAGCTTCACCGCCAACGCAAGCCTCACAGCACAAGGAGGATATTTCGTGAAAACCTATCAAACGTCACACATCAGAAACGTTGCCTTGTTGGGTTCTCCCGGCAGCGGGAAGACCACTCTGGTGGAGGCAATGTTGTTCCGAGCGGGAAAGATAAACCGAATAGGCAGTGTAGAGGCCGGCACGACTGTGAGCGATTCCTCCCCTGAGGAGCATGAGACTGCCAGTTCGCAGGTCTTGTCGCTGGTGGCGTTTGAATGGGAAGACCACAAAATCAATCTATTGGATGTTCCGGGTTCTTTGGACTTTGCCGGCGAGATGTTCGCAACCCTAGCGGTGGCCGACTTGGCAATTTTTGTAGTCGACGCTACTGGGGGTGTAGACCACGGTCTGCTGAATGCCTGGCGCAAAGCAGCAGAGATCAACCTGCCCAGGATGTTTTTCGTCAACAAGCTAGACCGCGAGTTTGTCTCGTTTGACCAGGTGCTGAACGACCTGCGAGACAACTTCGGCTCAGGCGTAGCCCCGCTTGAGCTGCCCATAGGTGAGGGCCCAGATTTTCACGGCATCGCCGATTTGCTGACCGACGAAGCTTGGATTTATGACAGCGGCAAAGCTGAGAAAGCTGAAATTCCGCCAGAGATGGAAGAGCAGGAAAAAGAGGTTCACGAAGCTTTGGTGGAAGGCATCGTGGTGGCCGATGACGATTTGCTGGAGAGCTATCTGGAAGGCGAAGTGCCTGATTTTGACACTTTGGAATCCGTGCTGGGGCAAGGCGTGGCCAACTCCTCGGTCTTCCCGGTGGTTTGCGGCTCAGCCACGGGGCCGATTGCGGTGGACCGGCTGTGCAACTATATCTGCGAGATCGGCCCTTCGCCGGCTCAACGCCCTGAGATAACAGTGGAGATAGGCGGAGGCGAGACCAAGCTTGGGCCAGACAACAATTCAGACGCCCTGCTGTTCGTCTTCAAGACAATTATCGACCCCTACCTTGGCACATTGTCGCTCTTCAAGGCTCTCACTGGCCAAGTCAAGCCCGATACGGAATTGACCAACCTGCGCACCGAAGATCGCGAACGCACCAAGACGCTGCTGACTTTGCAGGGTTCCCAGAGCGTTGACATAAACGAGGTGGCAGCAGGCGACATTGCAGCTGTGGCCAAACTCAGCAACACCCAGACGGGCGATATCTTGTCGGCTGGCGTAACCAACCTGAAGCTGTCGCTGCTCAGTCTGCCTCGCCCGATGCTCTCGGTGGGGGTGGTGCCGCGCACCAGGGCTGACGAAGACAAACTTTCACAGGCTCTGCGCCGGGCCTGCGAGGAAGACCCCACCTTGTCGCTGGAGCGCAACGAGGAGACCCAGCAGACTTTGCTGTCGGGGCTGGGAGAGACACATCTGCGGTTTTCGCTGAAGCGGATAGAGCGGAAATTCAATGTGGGGGTAGACACCACCGACGTGAGGGTGCCTTATCGCGAGACCATCACCAAAGTTGCCACAGCCGAGGGCAAACACAAAAAGCAAAGCGGGGGGCACGGGCAATTTGGGATTGCCTCCGTTCGGATTGAGCCGCTTGGCAGGGGAGAAGGCTTTGAATTTCTGAATGAGATTACAGGCGGGGTGATTCCACGCCAATACATTCCCGCGGTGGAGGCTGGCATAGCTGAGGCCATGTCTGATGGGGGCAGAGTGGGTTATCCTGTGGTTGACTTGCAGGCGGCTGTGTATGACGGCAAGCACCACTCCGTGGATTCATCTGAGTTCAGCTTCAAGATGGCGGGCAAGCTGGCTTTCCAAGGGGCTTTGGAGAGCGCCAATCCGGTGATTTTGGAGCCGATGTCTGAAGTTGAGGTGATCATCCCTGAAGAGAGCATGGGCGATGTCATGGGAGACCTCTCGGGCCGGCGCGGCATCGTGCAAGGCACCGACTCGGGTGATTACAACGAGAGGATCATCACGGCTGTGGTGCCGACGGCAGAGTTGGTGCGCTACGCCATCGACCTTCGTTCCATCACCGGAGGGCGTGGCACATTTTCAGCTGAGCACAGCCGTTATGAGATACTGCCGGCGGGCATCAGCCCAGCTACGCCTCCGATTGGTTCTGAGCTGCAAGAGTAGCTTCGGTTGCGGGTGGGTCCGGCGGTGCGGACGTGGGCGGCGCTAGCATGGGTGGCGCGGACTGGCCCTAGGCTTGGCGCGCCTATTTGCCCTCAGGCGTATCAAGAGTCAAGTAGTCTTCATTCAAATCCATCAGCCGCAATCTGCCCAGCACAAACCTGGAAAATAGGGCAAATACCGCCATGAACAGCCCTGCCCCCAAATAAACCAGCCTCAAGTCCACCAAGTCGCCCACGGTGCCACCCACAAGAGCGCCCAGCGGAATGCCGCCAAAGACGCCCACCAAATAGATCGACACCACCCGGCCTCTGACTGCTTCGGCAACTTGAATCTGCACGGTTGTATTGGCTGAAATGGCTATAGTCACGTGGGCATAACCCATCAAAAAGAAACCAGCCAGCCCGATGATGTAGGTTTCAGTCAAAGAGGTCAGCACCAGCCCGGCAGCATAGATCCAAAAACCAATCATGGTCATTTGCGAGCGCAGGAAATCATCGCCCCTGGCAATGAGGAAGGCAGAAGCAATGATGGATCCCACTCCCACAGCCGTTATGAAGCCGGCCAAGCCAGTTTCGCCCACCAGGTATTCGTCCTTGGCCAGCCCAGCAGCAATCATCACCATGGACTGACCGAAAAAAGAGATGCTGAAGCCGACGAAAATGGCTTGCAGCAGGGGAGCGCGGGATTTGACGTAATTCACCCCTTCCTTGAAGACAGCCAAAGCCGAAGCCTCGCTGGTGGGCTGAGAAATCCTGAGCGAAACAGTCGCCACTACCGAAATCAGCACAAAGAAAGTAGCACTGTTGACAACGAACACCGCCCCAAAGCCGATGAAGGCCAGCAAACCCGCACCGGCTAAAGGCCCCAGCGCCCTGGCGGCGGTGAACTGGCTGGAGTTCAAACGCACCGCGGTCATCAACTCCTCAGGCGGCACCAGCAGTGGCACAAACGACTGCCAGGAAGCAATTTGAAAGCCTGAAGATATGCCTTGCACCACACTCAGAATAAGGATTCTCCAAGGGGTCAGTTCGTCCAAAGTCCACAACACGGCAAAACAGCCAGCTATCAGCCCCTGAGCTGCCAAAGTCATGATCAGCACCAGGCGGCGGTTGACTCTGTCGGCTATAACTCCAGCAGCAGGGTTCAACAACATGCCAGGGATCAGCGTGGCAAAGGCTGTGGCGCCGACCCAAGTGTTGGAATCGGTTATGTCAAACACCAAAAACGGAACGGCCAGCTGCTGCATCCACTGAGCCGAGTTAGAGATGAGCGCGGCCAACCAAAAGTAGGTGAAGTCGCGGTATTGAAAGACGCTAGTCCAAGAAGAAACCGAGGGCGTAGCTGGCTTGGGTCTTTTCCTGATCGGCATAGGTTTGGTGATTTGACAGCCCTTGAATTGAAAGACTGAAGTCTTACTTCATTTTGGGTTTAGATTTAAAAGTTAATGGATATTGCTGTAACGGGTGGCATCGGAACTGGCAAGTCAACCGTGGCTGCGATGCTGGCTGCCAAGGGTGGGGTGCACCTGAATGCTGATGCGATTGTGCATGAACTCCAGCAGCCCGGCAACGATGTCTTTAAGGCTATGGTGAAGCACTTCGGCGAGGGTGTGGTAGCTGCAGACGGCAGTCTAGACCGCCAGGCAGTGGCCGATATTGTATTTGGCGATGAGTCGCAGTTGAGCAAGCTGAATGAGTTGGTGCATCCAGCGGTCAGGCGGGAGATGCACAGGCGCAGGGAGGCTCTGAGGGGCAGCGGCAAGACAGTGATTTGCGAGATCCCGCTTTTGGTGGAAGGGCGGTTGAAGCAAAACAGCGCCGATACCGTCGCCGATCCCACCCCCTCCTTTGATGCTGTCGTCGTAGTTGTAGCCGACCGGGAGATTGTATTATCACGTTTGGAGCAAAGGGGAATGCCCCGTGACGAAGCACTGGCCCGCATGTCCAAACAAGCCAGCGATACCCAGCGCCGAGCGGTGGCAGATTATGTCATTGACAACAGCGGCAACCTAGACCAACTCGCCCAAGCTGTAGAACGCTGCTGGACTTGGCTTGAAAAGGCAGCAGCTGAAAGCCGAACTTAGAGTTAATTTCAATGGCGCAGCGGCGTGAAGTTCCTTTTGAGATGCTGTCGGATTTCAAGCCGGCAGGAGACCAGCCCAAAGCCATAGCCGAGCTCGCGCAGGGCATTGAGGATGGCTGCCGTTTCCAAACTCTGAAAGGTATTACAGGCAGCGGCAAAAGCGCCACCATAGCTTGGACTGTTGAAAAAATTCAGCGCCCCACATTGGTTCTCGCCCCCAATAAATCCCTGGCCGCCCAGTTCGCCAATGAAATGCGGGAATTCTTTCCCAACAACCGGGTGGAATATTTCGTCAGCTACTACGACTACTACCAGCCCGAAGCCTACATGCCCGCTTCAGACACCTACATTGAAAAGGATTCCAGCGTCAATGACGAAATCGACCGCCTGCGCCACTCTGCCACGTCAGCGTTGTTGACTCGCACCGATGTCATCGTGGTGGCTTCGGTCTCATGCATTTACGGCTTGGGTTCGCCTATTGAATATGAAGAACAAATGCAGCTTTTGCAGGTTGGCGATGTGGTTGACCAGCGGACGACTCTGCGCAAGCTCATTGATATGCACTACGAGCGAAATGACACTGTGCTGCGCCGCGGTTGCTTCAGCGTGCGGGGCGATACGATTGACGTCCACCCAGCCTATGACGAGACATTTCTACGGGTAGAGCTGTGGGGCGACGAGATAGAGCAAATCTCGGTGGTGGATCCGGTTACCGGTGAGCGTCTGCGCAGCCTGGACGAGGTTGTGGTGTATCCAGCTAGCCACTACGTGGCTTCGGAGGAACGGCTGCGGGCAGCCATCAAGCGCATCGAGCGGGAGCTTCAAGAGCGTCTGCGGTTCTTTGAGTCGCAAGGCAGGCTGCTAGAGGCTCAGCGATTGCGCATGCGCACCACTTACGATTTGGAGATGCTTCAGGAGGCGGGCTTTTGCAACGGGGTGGAAAACTATTCGGGCCCTCTTGACGGACGCTCGCTGGGCGAGCCGCCCTTCACCTTGCTGAATTACTTTCCCAAGAATTTCGTAACCATCATTGACGAATCCCATGTGGCCATCCCGCAGCTGCACGGCCAATACGCCGGCGACCGCAGCCGCAAGCAGACCTTGATTGAGCACGGCTTCAGGCTGCCTTCGGCTGCCGACAACCGCCCGCTCAAATTTGAGGAGGTCATGGAACGCTTGGGGCAGGCCATTTTTTTGTCGGCCACGCCAGGCAATCACGAGCTGGAAGTGTCCGACAATATCGTGGAGCAGATCATCCGGCCCACAGGCTTGGTTGATCCTGAAGTAATATGCAAGCCCACCAAGGGGCAGATTGACGATTTAGTGGAGCTGATACGAGATCGGGTTGAGAGCGATGCCAGGGTGTTGGTGACCACACTCACCAAGAAAATGGCTGAAGATCTGTCGGACTATTTGTTGGAGCTGGGGCTGCGCGTGCGCTATCTCCACAGCGAGATTGACACCTTGGAGCGCATTGAGATTCTGCGCGACTTGCGACTAGGCGTGTTTGACGTGCTGGTCGGCATCAACCTCTTGCGGGAGGGTCTGGACTTGCCTGAAGTTTCGCTGGTGGCGATTTTGGATGCCGACAAGGAAGGTTTCCTGCGCAGCGAGACTTCGCTGATTCAAACCATCGGCAGGGTAGCCCGCAATGTGGAGGGGCAGGTGGTGATGTATGCCGATGTGATGACGGAGTCCATGAGGCGTGCCATTGAGGAGACGCAGCGGCGGCGTGAAAAGCAAATTCAATACAATCAGGAGCACAATATTCAGCCCCAGACAATACGCAAGGCGGTTACCGACATTTTGTCGATGCTGAGCTCCAGTAACGAAGCGCCTGTGCCGGGCAAAGGCAAGCGCAAGCAGCGAGAGCGAGATGCCAAAAGAGTGGCGGAGCAGGCTGCAGATTTGCCGAGCCAGGATTTGGAGCGTTTAATTTTGACCTTGGAAGAAGAGATGAACGAAGCTGCAGCTGCCTTGCGGTTTGAGTACGCAGCCCGGCTCAGAGATGAAATTAAGGACCTCAAACGGGAGTTGAGGGGACTGCGGGAGGCGGCCACGATTTAGTTGCCGTGCGGCTGGCTGCTGCGGCGTTGATCCGGTCTCCGTGTGGCAGGTGCCCCCGACCTAGCCGCCTCACCCTGCTGGATTTTGACCTAAATCTCCAGATGTCGCTCAGCTTGGCTATAGTAATTCACAAGGAGGAATTATGAAAGCAACACGTTTCACCAAAAGAATTACACTGGCGGCTCTAATTCTGGCCGCAGTTGCCTTGTTGGCAGCCGGCTGTGGAGACGACGATGACGAAGAATCGACTCCCGATCCAACCACCACTTCGACAACAACTACCGTAGCGGTACCAGATTTTACAACAACTACCGTTGCGGCTCCTGAGGCACCTGGCCCCTGCGATGTCACCGAGCTGACCGTCGCTACAGGCGAACCGGCTTTCCCGCCCTACGTCATTGACGACGACCCAAGCAACCAAATGGGATTTGAGTCGGCTGTCGTCTATGCCGTGGCCAGAGAAATGGGAGTCGCAGCAGAAAATGTCTCATGGGTGCGAGTTGGTTTTGACGAATCCATTATCGCTGGCCCCAAGAACTACGACTTCAACATTCAGCAATACACCATCACCGCAGAGCGAGACCAAGTGGTGGACTTCTCTATCGGCTACTACTCCAATGAGCAGGCAGTCATTGCGCTGGATGACTCGAGCGTCATCGGAGCAACTTCGGTGGACGATCTAAAGTCGGCTCGTCTAGGGGCGCAAATCGGCACCACCAGTTTGGACTATATAGACAACATCATTCAGCCCTCTTCTGAAGCCAGGGTTTACAACACAACGGCTGACGCCAAGGCTGCGTTTGACGCTGGGCAAATTGACGGCATGGTGGTCGACTTGCCAACGGCTTACTTCATTACCGCGGTGGAGATCACCGATGCTTCCATCGTGGGCGTGCTGCCGCGGGCTGGCGGTGCTGAAGACGAGCTGGGCATGCTGTTTGAAGAAGGCAGTCCGCTGGTGCCGTGCGTCAACGCTGCGCTTCAAAGTTTAATAGACAGTGGCGAGCTTGAGGAGATTGAAAACATGTGGCTCAATGACGAGGGCAACATCCCAACTTTGACTAGCTAAACAGCCACCTCTACCCAGTCGGCAGCTTCTTGAAAGCGAGTTTGCCGGAGGTTGCTCTTCTGTAAATCAAATATGGAGGGCGGATGACCGATTTGACTCCGCCCTCTGCGCTTCCGAGTATCGGCCCGTCGCGGCGGCGCAACGGCTCTGGGGGTTTTGGCGGGGGCCGGCAGCGTCAAAGCAGCCAAGATGGACGCCAGCAGTCGAGTTTCGGGAAATCCCGCCCCTCTTGGTATGTACCTGTCGTTTCAGTGGCCAGCACTATGCTGGTGGTGGGCACAGCTTCCTACTTCATCTGGCAGAGCAACTCTAGGCAGCTTGTTGAACAGCAGTTCTTCAATCGCGAAAAATTCTGGGATTCATTTCCTGACGTGGTGGGTGGTTTTTGGCTGAACATCCAGATGTTTGTGGTCGCCGAGATAGCCATTTTGCTGGTGGCGCTTTTGGTGGCGGTAATGCGAAGTTTGCGAGGCCCAGAGTTCTTTCCGCTCAGGGTGCTGAGCGTCATCTTCATAGACCTTTTCAGAGGCTTCCCGCTGATACTGTTGATTTTGCTGCTCGGCTTCGGTGTGCCAACACTAGGCATCTCCTACGTGCCCAACGGCGTGCTATTTTGGGGCGTCACGGCTTTGGTGTTGTCATATTCGGCTTATACGGCTGAGGTTTATCGCTCGGGCATTGAATCCGTCAGCGAAAGCCAGCGGTCGTCGGCACGGTCGTTGGGGCTGACCCAAGGCCAAGCCATGCGCTATGCCATCCTGCCCCAAGCCGTGCGCAACGTCATCCCCGCGCTGCTGAACGGGCTGGTCAGTCTTCAAAAAGACGTTGCCCTGGTCAGCGTGCTGGGCATTCGGGAATCCGTGCGAGAGGCCCAGATTGAAGTCGCCCGCAGTTTCAACTTCACGCCATATATGGTGGCTGCGGTTTTGTTTTTGCTGATCAGCATTCCGCTTGCCCGGTTGTCCGATTGGTATACCAAGCGCGACCGTGAACGCCGCACACAAACGTACGTTTAGTTGAAGCAGGCAGCAAAACAAACACAGCTATGTCCAGCAATCACGGCACTCACGGCGAAAATGCCTCTCAAGAGCCCAACGCCGCCGAAGATGCCAACCCTGACTCAGATCCCATCGCCCCCCAGGATCTCAGTTCCCCCTCTGATCCCATCGCCTTCCAAGAGCCTATGGTGGAGCTGGTTTCGGTATGGAAATCGTTCGGCGACAAGGAGGTGCTTCGGGGGTTGGACTTGACAGTTCAGGAAGGAGATGTGATCTGTCTTATCGGAGCCAGCGGCTGTGGCAAGTCAACCCTGTTGCGCTGTGTCAATTTATTGGAGACGCTAGACCGCGGCAGCATCTACTTCATCGGCACAGAAATAGCACCTGGGGTGGTCAACGACAATGCTGTGAGAAAGCGGATGGGCATTGTCTTTCAATCTTTAAATTTGTTTCCACATTTGAACGTTCTGGAAAACATGACCCTGGGTTTGCGTGTGGCCCACAGAATATCCAAGGCCACTGCCTTGGAACTGGCCAAAGAATGGTTGGCACGCTTCAACCTGAGTGACAAGATATCGGAATATCCTGAACGCCTTTCAGGCGGGCAGCAACAGCGAGTGGCCATAGGCAGGGCCATGATCGGCAGCCCGGATTTGCTGTTGCTGGATGAAGTAACCTCGGCTTTGGATCCCGAGTTAGTCGGAGAGGTGCTCGCCTTGATGAAGGAGTTGGCTGCTGGTGGCACCACCATGCTAGTAGCCACCCACGAGATGGGTTTTGCCAAGGAAGTGGCCTCCAGAGTGTGCTTTATACACGGGGGTGTCATTCACGAGTCGGGCCGGCCAGAGGAGATTTTCGGCTCCCCGCGCACGGAAGAGACGCAGCGGTTCCTGGCCCGTTTGAGAGAAGGCGGGCGGCTCTAGCTGAAAGACTGCCAGCCCTGTGCCTTCGCCGTTCTGGCGCCAGCCAAAACAGCCGCTTGCTCAACCAAAATAGTCACGCGCGCCCCAGCGCAGCCGCCAGCGCCAGCCAAAACAGCGCAAAAATTCCAATCGCTCAAATGGCAAGTTAGTCTTAAAAAGATATGACTGAGCGGATAGTAGTGCGGGGGGCGCGGGAGCATAATTTGGATGATGTTTCGCTTGATTTACCCCGAGATCGCCTGATTGTTTTTACAGGTATTTCCGGCTCGGGCAAGTCATCGCTGGCTTTTGACACCATCTATGCTGAAGGCCAGCGGCGCTATGTGGAGTCGCTGTCGTCTTATGCCAGGCAGTTTCTAGGGCAGATGGACAAACCCGAAGTGGATTTCATTGAAGGCTTGTCGCCAGCTATATCCATAGACCAAAAAAGCGCCTCCAGAAATCCCCGATCCACCGTCGGCACCATCACTGAGATCTACGACTACCTGCGCCTGCTGTTTGCCCGTATCGGCATTCCACACGACCCTGAAACAGGGGAGCGGCTCGTCAAGCAAACCCCGCAGCAGATAGTCGACCACGTAATGTCGCTGCCCGAAGGCACCCGCTTTCAGGTGTTGGCACCGGTGGTGCGGGGGCGCAAAGGCACCTATGAGACTTTGCTGGAGGAGCTTTTGGACGAGGGGTTTGCCAGGGTGTTCATCGACGGGGAACTGCGGGATTTGGCTGAAGTGGCTGGTTTTGACGAGCAGGGCCGCTCGCGACTGGAGTTAGCCCGTTATGAAACGCACGATATAGCTGTGGTGGTAGATCGGCTGGTGCTGCACCCCGGCATAACCAGGCGTCTGACCGATTCGGTTGAAGTGGCTTTACGCCTGGCTGAAGGCGTTGTCCAAATCCAAATCATCTCAGACGACAGCACGGGCAGCAAGAGCGGTAAAAGCAACAAGAGCAAAAATAGTCAAGGCGAAAAAAACAGCAAAGCAGCCAAGTCCAATCAAAGCCACAGCAAATCCGAAACCGACAGCAACGCCGACACGCTTATTTTTTCTCAGCACTTGGCCCGCCCCAGCGACGGCAAATCGTTTGAAGAGTTGGCCCCCCGGAATTTCTCCTTCAACTCTCCCTACGGAGCCTGCCCCCACTGCGATGGCTTGGGCAGGGTGTATGAAGTCGACCCCAATCTAGTGGTGCCCAATGAGGACTTGAGCCTGGCAGAGGGGGCCATAGCTCCCTGGGCTTGGGGCAATCCTGGTTTTTACGACCGCCTGACAGAAGCCGTGGCCGAAGAGTTGGGTGTGTCATACACGCAGAGCTGGGCTTCGCTGCCAGAGTCGGCCAAGCAAATATTCCTGAATGGTGGAATCGAGCACAAGGTTCAAGTCCACTTTCGCAACAAGTTTGGGCGTGAGCGCAGCTACAACGCCAAATTTGAAGGCATCATTCCATTCTTGCATCGTCGCCATCAAGAGTCCATTTCAGAGCGCAACCGCAATCAAATCGAAAGCTACATGCGAGAGGTGGATTGCCATGTATGCGGGGGCGCCCGGCTGCGGCCGTTGCCCTTGGCGGTCACGGTGGATGGTCACAATATTCATGAGATTTGCTCGCTGTCCATCGTCAAAGCCACCAAGTTGCTTGCAGGGCTGAAGCTGAGCGAACGGGATCTGATGATTGCCTCCAGAGTGCTCAAGGAGACCAGGGCCAGGCTGGAATTCCTGGTGGATGTGGGGTTGGGATATCTGACTTTGTCGCGCTCGGCTGGGACGTTGTCTGGCGGCGAAGCTCAGCGAATCCGCCTGGCGTCGCAGATCGGCAGCGGCTTGGTGGGCGTGTTGTATGTGCTGGACGAGCCTTCTATCGGTCTGCACCAGCGCGACAATACCCGGCTGTTGCAAACGCTGACTCGTCTGAGAGATCTGGGCAACACAGTTCTAGTGGTTGAGCACGACGAAGAAACCATTCGCCAAGCCGACCACATAGTGGACATTGGACCCGGGGCTGGCGAGCATGGCGGGGCGATTGTGCATTCAGGCACAGTCAGGGAGTTGGAGCGAAACAAAAAGTCGCTTACGGGCGACTATCTGTCGGGGCGCAAAAATATTGAAGTGCCCGCTCTCAGGCGCAAGCCCAAGCAGGAATGGCTTTGTGTGCGCGGTGCCCGTGAGCACAATCTCAAGGAGATAGATGTGGAGTTTCCGTTGGGTTGTTTCGTGGCCGTAACGGGTGTTTCCGGGTCGGGCAAGAGCACGTTGGTGAATGAAATCCTCTATCGCGTCTTGATGTCCAAGATTTATCACTCGCGCGTGGCACCGGGCCGGCACAAGAGCGTTGAAGGCATTGAGAATATAGACAAAGTCATAAATATTGACCAACAGCCGATAGGCCGCACGCCCCGCTCCAACGCGGCTACCTACATTGGGGTTTTCACGCACATTCGCAAGCTGTTTGCCGATACTACCGAAGCCCGAGTGCGAGGCTATAAAGTGGGGCGGTTTTCGTTCAATGTCAATGGGGGGCGGTGCAATGCCTGTTCGGGGGATGGCACGCTCAGGATTGAGATGCATTTTTTGCCCGATGTTTATGTGCCCTGCGAGGTGTGCAAAGGGGCTCGCTACAACCGCGACACCCTGGAAGTGAAATTCCGAGACAAAAATATTGCCGAGGTTCTGGATTGTTCGGTTTCTCAAGCTTTGGAGTTGTTTGAGAACCAGCCGGCCATTGCCCGGCACTTGCAGACTTTGGTTGATGTGGGGTTGGGCTACATCCGGTTGGGGCAGCCTGCGCCCACGCTTTCGGGCGGCGAAGCTCAAAGAGTCAAGCTGGCTTCGGAGCTTTCTAAAAAACCCACCGGGCATACTCTGTATCTGCTGGATGAGCCAACCACCGGGCTTCACTTTGAAGATATTCGCAAACTGCTGGGGGTGTTGTCGCGGTTGGTTGATGCGGGCAACACTGTGCTGGTGATCGAGCACAACCTGGATGTGATCAAAACTGCCGACTGGATCATTGATCTAGGTCCCGAAGGGGGAGAAGGCGGCGGCCGTGTGGTGGCCGAGGGCTCGCCTGAGGCGGTGGCCAAGTGTGAAGAAAGTGCTACTGGTCAGTTTTTGAGGCGACTGCTGCCGTCGTTGGCAGTGGAAGAAGCGTTGGTGGCTTAGGTCCCCTAAGGCCGCTTGGGGAACTGAGAAAAGTCAGGGGCGACCCTGTTGACATAGCTATCGCGGCCATGCTGTGCCTCTTCGGTCATGTAGAACAGCAAAGTAGAGTCGCCTGCCAGTTGCTGGATGCCAGCTATACCTTCATCGGCAGCATTCATGGAAGCCTTGATCATCCGCAGAGCCAAGGGTGAATGCTCCAACATTCGCTGGCACCAAGCCACAGTGGTAATTTCAAGCTCCTCCAGAGGCGTCACCGCATTGATCAGTCCCATTTCCAAAGCTTCTTGAGCTCCGTATTGGCGGCACAAAAACCAAATTTCCCTAGCTTTTTTCTGCCCCACATGACGCGCCAGCAGCCCCGACCCGTAACCGCCATCAAAAGAGCCCACCCGCGGGCCAGTCTGCCCAAAAACAGCATTGTCGGCAGCGATCGTAAGGTCGCAGACGATGTGCAGCACATGCCCGCCCCCGATGGCAAAACCGGCTACCATAGCCACGATTGGCTTGGGTGTGCGGCGCATCTGGATTTGCAGGTCAAGCACGTTGAGCCGACCGATGCCTTTTTGGGCTACCTCATCTGAGCCTAGGTAGCCATCATCGGTGCGGACACTTTGGTCGCCTCCCGAACAAAAAGCCAAGTCCCCAGCGCCAGTCAGGATGATGGCGCCAATTTCGTTGTCATCGCGAGCCCGGTTCAGAGCGTGGCTGAGTTCAAACAAGGTCTGTGGACGAAAGGCGTTGCGCACCTCGGGGCGACATATGGTCAGCTTGGCCATCCCTTGGGCAGTTTCATAGCTGATATCCGAATAGCCGGAGTGGAATTGCCAATCTGCTCCTGGCTTGATCAAGCTCTGGTCGGGGTCTTGGCTGCCCCTGGGGGTAAGAGTTTCAAACATAGTCATCAAGTTTTTTGGGTTTCGGGGATTTGTTCAATTTACCTTGGCTGGAGGGTTGTTATTGGAGGCTTGGAGTGTGCGCGGTGGCTGGGTGCTGTAGCAGTTTCTTTTGCACAACGCCCAAGCAGTTCGGGCGTTGTTGTCGTTGTCTGAGAACAACGCCAAATTTTTTGATAGTTATCACAGGGCACAAAATGATGTAGTAAGATATTTCACAGAAATCAACATAACCAAGAAAGAGAGTAACAAAATTATGTCAACTATGAATATAGTCGCAGTCGGAATTGTTGCAGTGGTTGCTGTCCTGCCAGCAAGCCAGGCTTTGGCCGATCGTGTAGTCAGTAGCAGGGGATCTATCCGTCAGTTGTTGCTTATGACTAGAGGCGGGGGGGTAAGCGTTCTTCGTGCGAGCGGGGCATCACCCTTCAGACGCTGATTGTTACCGCGGTGTTGGTGTTGATGGCTGTTGCGGCCGGCGTAGTCATCGTTGCCATCACCAACAGTTCCCAAGACGACTTAGAAGAACAATCCCCAGACTTGGAATCCCGCTGCACCGGAACAGAAATTTATGATCCAGAACTAGCAGCTGCCGGCGTCAAGGGCGAAGTAGTAGGAAATTTACGTGCTCCAGGGATGGAGCATATTGTGGAAGCAAGCGCAGTTGGGTGTATTCCTGTATGTATCTTGAAGAATGGTGCAGAACTTGGAAAAATAGAACTTGATGAAATAGAATTTGAGCGCGAATTTAGTTCTCAAAGTTCATTTTTTGCCGTTTTGCCTGACGGAAATGTGGGTAACGTTGTGTTCTCGAATCCGACTACATTAGTTGGGTGGGACCACGGGTCTAAAATGGAATATACCGTTACCCCCAATTATTTTCATAGTTCGCTGACTGATGCTGCCGAGGTTCGTGTGGGGCCGGGACAGGATGAATGTCACATATATAACAGCAGTGGCGAAATAATTGGCTAGCCAGAGCCAGCTGCCTTTTGTTTTTATTTGCGATTCGGAAATATACGAGTGGTGCTCTATATTTTCAAGAGAGGCTAGAATAGGAAGTGAGCTTCGACCGAAAGAAAACAAATGGGTCAGTCAACTAACTCAAATGAGCCAGTCGGTGAAGTGGCTCCTACTGATGAGCAGGAAGCAGAGGAAAAAACCTACCCAGCCAAGGTAGTCAGGGTGTACCGTGTGCGACATCGGGGCCCGACCGCAAAGCTGTTTTCTCGCTATCCCTACTAAACCTGCGCCGCCAAGCAGCTAGGCCCACCCAGCAAACCTGCTTCAACCTCCCCAAAGTTTCAGCTAAGCGGACAGAGATTCAGCTTGCCACCAGCCTTGGGCTACTTTGGTGGCACAGTTGTTTATGGCTTGGTCGCAAGGTACCAGCCCTAGACCGGGGCCTTCGGGCAAAAGCAACTTCCCCTGTGAAATTTCAAGGGAGCTAGCACATAAGTCGGCTGCCAATAGGCTGGCTGTGCCGAGCCCGCAGGGATCCATCTGACTGGGTTGCTGCTTGGCAGCCAAAGCGAGCGCAGTAGCAAAATGTGCTGCTGCAGCTATACCCAAGCTGCTGTCCATAGCTGAGGTGATGACTACCCTGAGTTTTGAGAGGTTGCCAATCTTGCTCAAAGTTTGCCAGAGTTGCGCCAAGTCACCCAGCACAGTGGGCTTGATCACCAGCACTGGAGCTTTCTGATGACTTGCTGGAGTTAGCACCTGGTTCAAATCAGCCAAATTCTGAATGCTCTCGTCAATGGCAATATTCACCGGAGAGGCGGCTGCCAACTCCGTCAAGGCTGCTAATCCGTCAGTAGGTTCTTCAACATAATCAATGTCAAATGGCTCAAGCTGCGCAAGGTTGGCTTCGGCAGTGCTAAAATCCCAAGCTTGGTTGGCATCCAGCCGCAGTTTCAGGCTTGGCCCCACCGCTTGACGCAGACTTTCAATTCGTAGCAGGTCAGCCCTAAAGTCATCGGAGCCAACTTTGAGTTTCACCGCACAGTAGCCTTCGCTGACAGCCAGTTTACCAGCCTGAGCTACAGACTCCGGAGACCCAGTCGGCATCAAAGCACTGAGAGGCAGTGCTACCTGCTCAGTAAAGGCACCTTCGTCAGCAGCTTGGTTGTGGGCGAGCAGTTGGCTTCGCAACAACCAACGATATAGCGGCAGCTCAGCCCGTCTAGCTTGAAGATCGCTCCAGGCGGTGCTGGCAGCTGCGGCTGAATGAGGCCAATGAGAAATGCCAGCCGGATCTTGCAAAGCCTTGTCTTGCCAAGCCGTGAGTTCTTGCGACAGCACCCGGCTCGGTCTGTGAGGCAACGGCATGGACTGCCCCCAGCCCACATAACCGTTGCCATCGGCCAAGCGTAGCAGCAGGCCACGACGTTGGATTGTCAGCCCGTGGGAAGTTCTGAGAGCTTCGCGCAGAGGCAGGTGAAACTCATACAGAGTAAATTCCAGTTCTTCAGTTCGTGCCGTCAAGCCAACTCCCCTCTAGCCCCTATGGGGCTGCCGAAGCCAGAAAGTTGCTGATTGTGCGTAGCGTTTCAGGCAGGTTCTCAATGTGAGCGGCATGGTTTGAGTTGCTGATGACCGATATAGAACCCCTGGGCATCAGTTGTGCCATCTCCAGGGCGATATTGCGATATTTCTGGTCTTCTTCGCCAGCTAGCCACAGGCATGGGAAAAGCGCTTGCTGAAGTTGGGCATGCAGAGGGGCCATAGAGCCAGTGCCCATGTAGCGCAGCGACATGGCTAAATTCTCAGGGTCGTTCAACAGACGTTGCTGTTGGTAAGCCTCAAATTCCTTGGCTGACATTCGCTTGGGCAGGTTTTGAAACAGGGGCTGGCTCAGCCAGGTGTTTAGAAAACTCTCCAACCCGTCTGCCAGCAGTGTGTCGGCTTGGTGAAAGTCGGCTTGTCTGCGGGCAGCTCTTTGCTGAGAATCTGAAATGCCAGGCGAAGCTCCGATGCATATTAGGGAAGCTACCCTCTGAGGGCTGCAGACGCCAGCCGAAAGCGCCACCCGACCACCCATGGAATAACCCACCAGATGGGCTTTGTGAATGCCTTTGCTGTCCAAAGTTTTCCATAACAACTCCACGGCAGTTTCCATGGAGAAGTGCTCAGGGTCAGGGGGCATCAGGCTTTTGCCGTGTCCAGGCAAATCAACAGCCAACACCCGATAGTCATGAAACAAGCCCCCGACTAAGTCACGCATTGATGCTATGGAACCCATGAAGCCGTGGAGCAGCACCACCGGCACCTGCCCGGAGGGAAACTGCTTACCGGCAGTTGTCCACTCTGTGGCGTGCAGCAGGGGGAGCGGCAGGCTGGGAGAGGGGAGCGGTTGACTGGAAGAGGCAACGGCCGCGACTTTGGGAGCGCCCCCAAGCTCTTCGGCGCTTGCTGTTTCAGTGTTTGGCGGCTCAACAGTCGGCAGTGCCGCCGCCTTTAAAGGTTGGACAAGCTCCAGCGCCTTTCTGACAGACAAACGACACCTGTCAAGTTGCTTCAGGTGGGCCGAGGCTCTACAAGGCACTTCCAGAATGCTCACTGCGCCTTCCGGCTGGCTTTTCAAAGCTTGTCGCCAGTCGGCCGGACTAGTGGCTTTTTGATAACTCACACCCGGCAGAGATCCCAAGAAATCAAACTCCAAATTGTGAGGCGTGGTGAACAGCTTGGTGAAAGTTTCAGATGAGATCCTGTTGGCAATGGGCAACTGGTCAAAAATGCCACCGCCGTTGTTATTCAGCAGCACTATTCTGAGCGACACACCCAGTTGGCTGGCCAAAATCAGTGCCCCAAAGTCATGCAGCAGAGCTAAGTCACCCAGCAGCAGCGTTACCTTGCCGGAGGTGCCCAACGCCGCTCCGATAGCACTTGAAATCATGCCGTCAATGCCGTTGGCTCCTCGGTTGGCCAGCACACGAACTCCAACTGGGCGTTGGCTGGCGAAAAATTCTAAATCTCTGACGGCCAAGCTGCTGGCCACGTAAAGCAGATGGTCGTCTTCAAGGCAGTCGCTCAGAATGCGGACAGCATGGGCTTGGGACAAGCCTTGGACAGCACCTTGCGCCAATACCGAAGTCAGAGCTTGGTGTGCGGCTTCGTCTGCCTGCTTCCAGTGACCCAGCCAGCTGGTTTGCTTGGCAGCGGCGCGTGCCGGCCTCTTTGGGTCGGATTTTTTCTGAGCTGCTATTTTTTCAGCAGTTCTATCGGCCGCTTGGCTGAAGATTTCAATCAAGTCGCCCTGCCATAGTTCTTGCGCTAAGAAATCTGGGTCGGCCCAGCCACCTGCAGCATTCATTGACGCAGCACTGATGGCCACAGCCGGAGGATGTCGGCGCAAAAACTCAAGCAAAGCCGCATCTATCGGATAGGGGCCAACGCGCACAACTACCTCTGGCTGGGGCAACAGGTCTTCGCACTCACCTAGGAAGTGGCCATTGGCCAAAACCTGTTCGCTTCCCAAAAATCTAAGCCCCGAAGTGGCTTCGCTCAAGATGGGCCAGCCCGCAGATGCGGCAAAATTCACTACGGCTTGAGCAGTGGGAAAGTTCAAATCGCAGCTCCCGACTATCAGCACTCCCTTGCTGTCGGCAAGTTGGCTCAGTTTGGCGGCCAAAACTGCATTGTGGACTGGGGGAAAATTGTGTGATGGTGAAAAGGTCTGGCCCTCTGAATCGGCTTGGGGACGGATCGGGGCTAAGTCAGTTAGTTTGAGAGCTGCATCCGGCGGCTCAAGAGGTTTGTCAATCGGCCAGTTGAGATGCACAGGCGCGCCAGAGCTGGCTTGCGCGAGGGCACGGCAAGCAAAATGCCGTGCCGCTTGGGCAGTGTTTTCCAAGGGAGGCACCACTTCAGCAAACCAACCTACATGATTGCCGTAGAGTTGGCTCTGATTGATGGTCTGTGAAGCCCCCCAGTGGCGCACGGCTAAGGGGCGGTCGGCAGTCAGCAGCAGCAAGGGCACCTGTGCATGAAAAGCCTCCACCACGGCAGGCATGTAATTGGCGGCGGCGGTGCCGGAAGTGCAAATCAGCACAACCGCCGACCGAGTGGCCTTGGCTAGGCCCAGTGCTACGAAACCGGCAGAGCGCTCATCCAAGACCACCGTCTGATTCAGCGCTTGGGAAGCCAGAGCCAGCGGTGTAGACCTGGAGCCAGGCGACACTACCGCTTCGCGCACCCCCAGGCCGGCTAACTCAGCAAAAAAGGCTTCACAAAATAAATAGAGTCGTTTGGTGTGGGAGTTGACTTCGCTTGTGTGGGTTTGGGCTGGCTCTAGGTGGGTTTGGGCTGGCTTTGTGTGGGCTTGACTTGGCTCTAAGTCCTGGCTGTTTGACTCTGCTTGGTCGTTGTTGGTGCCGCCGTTAGTCAAATCGTTCATAAATCCAGAGACTTCAGGGCTGTTTGCAGCTTCAGCAGGGTTTCCTGGTTTTCTTTTTCGGCTGAAGAGCCTTCCACTATGCCTGAGCCGGCAAAACAATAGCCAACGCCCTTGATTGAATTCAAAAGCAAGCTGCGCAAGGCCACAAAAAAAGTCCCGTCCCCGCTTGGAGAGGCCCATCCCACAGGCCCGGCATACCAACCGCGGTCTAAGTTTTCATTCTGGTCGATGAATTGAAGTGCTTCGGAAGTCGGAACCCCCCCAATGGAAGGCGAAGGATGCAGGGCAGCAGCCAAACTCAAGGCAGTTTTAGCAACACTAGTGCCTGAAACATGGGTGGCTAGGTGGATTATGGTTCCCAGATTTAAAGGTTCGGGCGGAGCTTGGCTGTCCAGGCAAACGCCGGCTTCGGCCAAGCCGTGCCTTATCCGGTTCAACACTAATTCATGTTCTGACAACTCTTTGGGATCTTCCATGAGTGTCTTGACCTGACCAGGAGGCACCGATCCAGCCAAAGCCAAACTGGCCACCCTGGCACCTTGCTTGTTGAGCAGCAGTTCCGGAGTGGCACCCATGAAAGTGCGCTCAGAGTTGCCGAAAGCAAACACGGCGTTGGCTGGTGAAGTCTGTGCCAAATTCCGCAGAACTTGCTCTGGCGGTAGCTGGCATGGTTGTGAAATCACACGGGCCGCCACCACTTTTTGAAGCTGGTTGGCTTCCACAGCTGAAATAGCCGCTTTCAGATGACTCAAATAGTTGGCTTTGGCGCGCTGGTTGAAGCTAGTCAGGGCCTCAGAACCAGAGGCTTGACTGGCTGGTGATGGATCAATGGCATGCGATGTCGGCGAAGCGCTGTGTTGAATAAGCTCGGCAAAGTGGGACAGAAACTTTCGGGACTGCGGGGCGGTAGGGAAATACGCCGAGGCAAGTGAGTACGGGCCGGTGGGCAAGTGCGGGTCGGTGGGCAAGTGCGGGTCGGTAGGGGAGTGCTCCGCAGCGGGCAATTGGTCAGTGCCGGCAGATTTTTTTGTGGGCCGCGCCCGAGCTACAAGTGCTTCCACTTTGGCTACCGGTGCGATTGCTTGATTGGCAGAGTCGGCTTGACCCAACACAGCCCCAGCCTGCCCCGACGTGGCACAATGGTGAAAAATCAGCAGCAGTTCGGGGATAACCATCCGCGCGCGCGGAAAGCCGTTCCAGATTTTCAAGGCGCAATCATTTGAAGCTTGGGTGGCTGCTTTAGTTGCCTGCCGCGGAGCGAAAGCAAATCCTCCCAGAGCTACAGGAGCCGTACCCTCAAAGTCAAGGTCGGACATGAATTCCTCGGCTCGAGCAAACCTGCCTGAACTGGGATCTTCGCCCTCTGGCACGGAGCAGTCTTGCCAACTCAGAGCCGACCCAACCCCCACAAAAGTTAAATTGCTGTCTGGTTGAGACCAAAAACAGCGAAATCCCTGTTTGCTGGCGGTTGCAAAATGGCTGGCAGCCGCAAAAGCCGCAAAAGGATCAACCGTCGGGAAGGCGGTTTTTTCAAGAATTAGAGCCGTCATAGACCAACTTTGAGCTGTATTCCAAGAGGGTTTGGCTGAAATGCCTAGCCACCAACTTGACCACAAGCGGCAACAACTGCTCAAGTTGACCAGCAATTTCAGTCTTGGAGAGTTCGTTTTCATGAGCCGCGTCCACAAACAACTGGACAGCCTTTTCAACGCTTGACTGAGTATGGCGGGCGTGTTCAAGCGCCAACTCAAACAGTCCGCCGGCGTCGACCCCGGCTTCAATCAGAGCTGCTGTTGCCGTCAGCATTTCAGCGGCATCACCGCCAAATCTAGCGGTTTTGCTGGCTGCACCAGTTTTGTCAGCCGTTCTTGTCCTGCTGCTTGCCAGAGGCTGTATCAGACCGACCTCTATGGCAGCATCCACCAAATCCTGGTCTAGTCCGCAATGGTGTGCCAACTGAGCAGCTGTGTAGGTTTTGTCTGAGTTTGACTTGGAAGCCAGCACTCGCAGCAGCGGATCGTAATTGTCCAACTCACGAATTTGTTCCAATGTAAACCCATGCTGGGACAACTCCTGGACTTCCTGAAGGCGTCTCAGATGTGATTCTTTATACCAGCCAACCCGCCCGTCTCTAACCGGCGGAGCCAGCAGCTTGAGGTTTTGATAGTAGCGAATGGTATCGACGCTGATTTGAGAAGCGTTGGCCAACTGCTCAATACGATAGCGCATACCAATATTATATGAGTTTTCACTCTAAGAGTTATTACTCAATCAAAACTGAGCCGCGCAGGGCTTTGGGAGCTAAGCCTGGATAGCCAAGCCTGGATAAGCTGCGCTAGGTCTGGATTTGCCACCCCGCCAACATACCAGCCAGCAGCCAGCTGACTCACCAGCGATTTTCAGCAGCAGGCATATTTGGACCAGCAGCAAGCAGATTTAGGAATTGTTTTGGTAGCCTGCATAACTGAATATATCCAAGGAGGCTTCACATGGAATTTGGACTTTTCATCCAGGGCTATCTACCCGGCCCCAAAGCACACGACCCACAGGCCGAGCACGAGGCCTTCATGAAAGAAATTGAACTGGTCAAGTTGGCGGACAAGAACAATTGGAAGTATGTCTGGCTGACTGAGCATCATGCTCTGCCTGAATACAGCCATCTTTCATGCAATGAGGCTTTTGCCGGCTACCTCGGAGCAGTTACCGAGCGCATCCACGTCGGGTCGGGCATTTTCAACCTGAGCCCCAGGGTGAATCATCCGGTCAAGTCCGCTGAAAAAGTTGCCATGCTGGATCACCTTCTAGAAGGACGTTTTGAATTCGGCACGGGCAGGGGTGCGGGCAGCCACGAGGTGGCCACGTTCAACATCCACGACACTTCTTCAACCAGGTCGGAATGGGATGAGGTCGTCTGGGAGATTCCCAGAATGTGGGAGCAAAAGGACTACACCTTCCAAGGTCAGCACTTCCAGATGGACAAGCCGCATAACATCTTGCCCAAGCCCTACACCGGCAAGGGGCATCCACCCATCTGGGTGGCTTGCGGCAGTCCGGCCACCTATCAAAAAGCCGGCGAGCACGGCATCGGTGCCCTTGGGTTTACGTTTTCATCTGTCTATGACATGGCCCCCCAGATAGCTGCCTACAAGGAGGGCATTGCCAACTGCCACAATCCCGTCGGCCAATACATCAACGACAACATCATGATCACCAGTGCCGTGCGTTGCACCGAAGACGGCCAGCGCGCTCGTGAGCAAATTGCCCGCCACGGCTCCGGCTATTTGGTGACTTTGGTGTCGTTGTATCACGACACTTTTCCCCGTAGCGAAGATGCCATCATCTGGCCCAACCCGCCCTATCCGCTGGATTTAGCTACGGTTGATACCTTGATTGACAACGGGCTTTTGCTGGCGGGAACGCCCGATGAGGTTTGTGAGCAGTTGCAGCCATTTGCCGAATCAGGCATCGACCAGCTTGTCTTCGGCGTGCCCAACGACATCACCTACGACGAATGCATGGAAATGATTGAGCTTTTCGGCCAACATGTCATTCCTGAATTCGACAAATCTCCAGACTTCAGGACGGACAATTTCAGGGCACAGGCTCAGCCGAAGTTCCCCGTGTGGGAGCATGATGTGCCCGACCTTCAATCCATTTGGACTGAGTAGCTTCGGCACAGGACTTGGCACGGGGAGTGCCGGTTCGACTAAACTTTCTGCCTAAGCATTGCGACCACCCAATTTCTAATATGGAGTAAGTTTATGGCACGCAAATATGAAGTAATTTCAGGCGATGGACACATTGAAGTCCCACCGGAAGGTTTTGTCAAGTATGTGCCTGAGGAGTGGAGAGACCGAGCTCCCAGGTTGATTCATCTGCCGGAAGGCGGTGAGGCTTGGCTGATTGAAGGCAGGCCGATGCTGCGCAACGGACAGAACATAGCCGGGCGTGACAAGGTCAAGTTCTCCGGCGGCACTTATTTCAACTCAGATGGCAGCCCAGCCGAAGGCGCCGGCCCAGCCCCGCAGCGGCTGCGAGAACAAGACTTGGACGGGCTGGATGCTGAAGTGCTGTTCCCGCCTGTGTTTGTAACCCGCTTTTTGGAGGGCATTGCCGACCTTGAGATCTACCGTTCGATGATCAGGGCTTACAACACTTTCCTGGCAGACGATTATTGCGCGGTGGCGCCTGACCGACTTATTGGCAACGCGGTAATTCCGGTCAGTGGCATTGAACACGCCGTGGAGGAGCTTGAATTTGTAGCTGGGAGAGGCTTGCGCACAGTCTCCTTCTATCAGTTCCCCAACGGCACCGGCCATTCCGCCCCTGAAGATGACGAATTCTGGAAGCTGGCGCAACAGCTCGGTGTCAGGCTCTCTCCCCACTTCGGGTTTGGAGAAATACGTCCATTGCCGCCCCAGCCCGGCACGGGCACAGCCGGAGAACCCTTTGCCAATGCGCTGTGTCAGAGAGCTGGCTCTCATGCCCCGGTCTATTGCATGGCTCAACTGATTGCGGCGGGCGTCTTTACGCGCTTTGAGGATATTCAGTTCTACTTTGCTGAAACCAACGCCAGTTGGTTGCCCAGCAGCCTCTATTTCATGGACGACAACTACCATCTCTTCCATGACTGGTTTAAGGTGGACTTGCCGGCTCTGCCAAGTGAGCTCATCTTGCAGCACTGCCACTTCGGCATAATTCGTGACCCGGTGATCTTTGACATGCCCGATTTGATCCCTTGGGACAACATAATGTGGGGGTCTGATTTCCCGCATTCGGTGGGGTCGTTCCCCGATTCCCAAGAGTTCATTGAGGACGCTTTCGGCAAGGTGGATGCCGAAATACGTTCGTTGGTGCTCAAGGAAAATCCTGCCAAGTTCTTCGGCTTGGACTTGGAAACTGAGATCACTGAAACTTCGGCGGCGGCTTAGGGGCGGCGGCTTAGGCATCTTTGCCTTGCAGAGGGCCAGGGATATGGAAGGGCAAGACGCCTTGCTGTCCCGGACTGCCTAGACAGAACCACCTGTGCGCTGAAGTAAACTGGTCTAGGTGTCTAAAGCTCTACTCATAGACGGGCATTCGATGGCCCGCAGGGCCTTTCATGCCCAGCAAAAATCAGGCATGTCCACCTCAGATGGTCGCCCCACATATGCGGTTGCGGGGTTTATGTCGATGCTGGTAAAGCTCATCTCGATCAGCCAGCCTCAGTACTTAGGCGTAGTTTTCGACGCTCCCGGCCCGACATTTCGCCATCACAAACTAGACACATACAAGGCCCAGCGCAAAAAGCCGCCTAAGGATTTCGGCATCCAGCTGGTCATGTTGAAAGATTTGCTTGAGGCCTGTGCCATTGATATTTTGGAAGTGTCTGGGGTGGAAGCTGACGATGTTTTGGCCAGCTACGCCGAACAAGCTCAGCAGGCAGAACTAGCCGTGGAGATAGCCACAGGAGACAGGGATTCTTTTCAGTTGATAAAAGATCCCTATGTGAGCGTTTTATATCTTTCCACCAGAGGCGGCCCCGACTATTCGCTTTACACGGAGGATGTGGTCAAGTCCAAGGTTGGAATACCGCCGGATTTGTATGTGGATTATGCGGCTCTGGTGGGGGATGTGTCAGACAATCTTCCCGGGGTGCCGGGGATTGGAGCCAAAACAGCAGCCAAACTTGTGGGCAGCTATGGGGGCATTGAATCCATATTGGCAAGCATGACTGAGTTGCCGGTGAAAAACGCAAATGCCCTGTCTGGAAGCCAAGACCTGCTGCAGCTCAATAAGGAAATGATGACCCTGCGCCGGGATGTGGAGTTGCCTAAACCTATTGGGGAGCTGAAAATGAAGCCCCCCGACCTGGATGTCTTAGTGCCAAAACTGGTTGATCTGGAGTTCAATCTATTGTCTGAGCGAATAGCTGATGCCCTAGGGGTGCTACCAGCAAAAATCAGTGAGGAAATCGAGCGCATAAGCGATGTTTTGGAGTGTGAG
Source organism: Candidatus Hopanoidivorans cymbastelae (assembly GCA_028283145.1). Classification (GTDB taxonomy): domain Bacteria; phylum Actinomycetota; class Acidimicrobiia; order Acidimicrobiales; family Hopanoidiivorantaceae; genus Hopanoidiivorans; species Hopanoidiivorans cymbastelae. The sequence goes on along the minus strand of JAPYNY010000065.1, from coordinate 329 downwards.
ACCAAGCGGCTCTTGAGCGTTGAGGAAGCGGTAGAGTTCATCCAGACGGCAGTGGCACGAAAGGTTGCCGTGGGAGTCAGCATAGCCTTAGGCAAATTGGACGAATCAAAGCCTCATGGCACAGCCTTGGGAGAGCGCAAAGTCAAGGGTGTGGCTGTGTTTGCTGATGTGGAGGTTGAGGCTAGCGCGCGGGTTGAGGTTGGCGCGGGGGCCGGGGCGCCAGCTGTCGCGACTGCAGGGGCCGGTGCTGGGGCGAGTGCAGATGCTGGGGCGAGTGCAGATGTTGGCGCCGCCGACCAGCCAAGTTCCGACCAGGTCTATTGGATAGG
>JAPYNY010000064.1 GCA_028283145.1 Candidatus Hopanoidivorans cymbastelae | reverse complement strand
CCCCTACCCCGTTCGGGGGCTGGAGACAGCCCCCCCTCATTGAAGGCTCTATCGGGTCTGGGTTGCTGTCCGGGGTGGTGTCGTTCGGGGGCTGGAGACAGCCCCCCCTCATTGAAGCAAGTTCAGCTAAATCTTTATCAAAGCTGTCTTGGCGGTTCGGGGGCTGGAGACAGCCCCCCCTCATTGAAGCGAGCAACTTCTGGGAGGTTGATAATGAATACCACAAGTTCGGGGGCTGGAGACAGCCCCCCCTCATTGAAGCACAAGTTGGATTTGATGTTTGGCTTTTCTCCGCGGCTTCGGGCGAAAAGCATGACACTACCTTATTGAACTCAAAAAACGTTGTATGCAACTAAATTGCTGAAATTCCGCTATTTGTCCAACCTTGCATGTATAGTAGCTTTTGCGTTGACTGCCAGGATTGAAGCTGAATAAGAGTTGCAGCAGTTAAAGCGCATACAATATAACACCACTTCAAAGAGCAAAATGTGAACAGTTCAGACCTTTACCGCACCGTGTTTGGCGGAGCCAAGCAGCCATACGCCTGGCAGCAAGATTTCACCACGCACGAATGGCCGGAGGTCTTGATTGCCCCGACAGGGTCAGGGAAAACGGCGGGCGTGACGTTGGGCTGGGTGGCACACAGGCTACGCTCTCTAGGTAGTACGCCAAGGCGCCTAGTCTGGTGTCTTCCAATGCGGACACTTGTGGAGCAAACAGAAAAAGCGGTCAAAGACTGGCTGGGCCAACTCCAACAAGCAGGTATAGATGAAAATGGGGTGCTACCCAAGCCCAAAAACGTCCATGTCCTCATGGGCGGCATCCAAGCAGCTCGCTGGCTTGACGACCCAGAACACCCCGCCGTTATAATCGGCACCCAGGATATGCTCCTCAGCCGAGCTCTGATGCGGGGCTATGCGTCATCAAGAGCCATCTGGCCGATGGAATTTGCCCTTCTCCACACGGATACCCAGTGGGTTTTTGACGAAGTTCAGCTGATGGGGGCAGGCCGTGCGACATCGGCCCAGCTTGAGGCATTCCGCAGGAGTGACTGCTTTCACAAAACAGGCGATTTTGCGCCCCAAAACGATGGTGTCGCAGAAAACGATAGTGCCACAGAAGAAGGTTTCCAGCCAGCACGCAGTCTGTGGATTTCAGCCACCCTGAAACCCGACTGGCTAAAGACAGTGGATTTTTCTGTCGCCTCCCAAAAAGTGGTCAATGTCAACTCGCAAGCAGCCAATGACAGTCACCTTGAGCAACTCACCAAAGCGAAAAAGAATCTGCAACGCGCACCAGCACCCATTGCGCCGCTCTCCACCAAAGCAGATGACATCAAAAACTACATGGCTGAGTTAGCCGACTTAGTGGCGGAAAAGCATCGCCCTGGAAAATTGACACTGGTAATCCTCAACAGAGTGCAACATGCCCAAGACCTTTACAGCCAACTCAGCAAAAAACTTCAGGAAAAGGCGCCAACGCAACAAGCAACACTTCAAGCGACTGCGCCCCCCACTCCAGACCTCAAACTAGTCCATTCTCGTTTTCGCGCCCAGGAACGCCAAGAAATCAACAAAGTGCTAGAAGATTCAGAGTCAAAAAACCTAATTATCGTAGCAACGCAGGCAGTTGAAGCTGGGGTTGACATTTCGGCAGCGGTCTTGTTCACAGAGCTTGCTCCGTGGCCTTCAATGGTTCAGCGTTTCGGCCGTGCCAACCGCTTTGGGAAACTGCCAAACGGAGCAGATATATTCTGGATTGACCTATTTGAAAAACTGCCTGAAAAAGATGATAAGGAAGCAGCGAAATTAGCACTTCCATACGAGGCTTCAGAATTGCGAGTAGCCAGAGAGCATCTACTGCAATTAACAGACGCTGCCCCTGCAAATCTCCCCGATGTTGAAGACATCAGTTCAGCACGCTGGGTCATCAGAAGAAAAGACATTTATGACCTGTTTGACACCGACCCAGACTTAACCGGCTTTGACGTAGACATATCGCCTTATGTAAGAGACACCGACACAACCGATGTTCGCCTGTTTTGGCGCGATCTGTCCGACCCGAACGATGATTTCCCACCTCCCAGCTCAGAAGAACTCTGCTCAGCTCCTATCGGTCTGACTAAAGACTGGCTAAAAAAAGCTAGCAAGAACAGCAAAAGCAATGCAGCCAAAACAAAAGGGCACGTTGCCTTCATTCGCGATCCTCAATGGAAAAAGCAGGACAGCCGCAGACATGACGCACAGCCCGGCTGGAAAGCACTCTCAGCCAATGAAGACCCGCAACCCGGTCAAACCATACTTGTCAGTATTGAAGCTGGTGGATATAGCGAAGAACTAGGTTTCACTGGCAACCCGAAGCACATCCCGACTGAATGCACAGACTCAACCGACAATGCCGATGCCACATCCAAAGACGAAGAAGGATTTGGCGAAGACCCGCGAAGCGAAATAGGTGTGCCAGTCACGCTGTCTGATCATCTTGGGCATGTGGCTGCCGAGGCGGAGAAACTTTGCCGATCATTGGGGATTGGCTTATCCAGCAGCAACGCCATAATCCGAGCAGCGCGCTGGCACGACTTGGGTAAAGCTCACGATGTTTTCCAAAAAACGATGCGAAAGGGATTGGCGGAAAACGAAATCCTCGGAGAAGATGTCTTACTAGCCAAAACAGAAAAGAAAAACTTGCGCCACGAACGTTCGTATTTTCGGCATGAATTGGCATCGGCACTGGCATTCCTTGAGCATGAAAACTGGGCGCGGGAGGCAGATTTGGTAGCCTACTTGATCGCAGCCCACCATGGAAAAGTGCGGATGAACATCCGGGCACTACCACTTGAGCAGCCACCCAACCCAGACGAAACCCAGTCAGAACTTCAAGCCGAAATACGTGCCTCATCGCCAACCCGTTTTGCCCGTGGGATATGGGAAGGTGATGAACTAAAGGCAGTAGATCTGGGTGCCGGAGAGCGTTGGGCAGGTGGAGAACTCAAGCTTTCCATAATGGAGTTGGGACGAGACGAAATCACAAAGGAAAGCTGGGGCGAGCGCACGCACGAATTGTTGGCCTGTCTAGGCCCTTTCCGTCTCGCATGGCTGGAAACCTTAGTGCGAGTTGCGGATTGGCGAGCGTCAAAGACAGAAAGCAAAAGAGGTTACGATTATGCCCAAACTTAAGCTGGACGGCTGTCGCCCCACTCCTCTTGCTTCATATCTCAAGGCACTTGGCATCCTGCGCTTAATCTCATCAGACGCAAACAACATCAGCGGCCAGGCTGCCGACACTCAAGCCCGTGGAATGTGGCACAACGAATGCTTCCACCTAGAAACGGAACTGGATTTTGACGCCCTTTGCCACTTCTTCTTGGAGGATTATGCGCCCAGTCCGATCATGGCTCCTTGGAATGGGGCCGGGGGTTTTTACAACGGGACAGGGAAGAGGATGGAAGCTATAAGACCGTTCTTCGAGCATTCAGTTGCTCAACGTTTTTTGCCTATTTCTCAGGCTGTCAGACTTGGGGTTTCCGCTATAAAGAAGCAAGGCTTGACCGACACCCCAAAGGCCGAAGATAAAGCAGCTTTGATTGCTTCGCTTCGAGCTGAATTGCCAGACAGCGCACTGGGTTGGATGGATGCTGTATTGGTATTGTCTGAAGGTTCAGTCAACTTCCCGCCATTACTTGGCACAGGAGGCAATGACGGCCGGCTTAACTTTACGTATAACTTCATGTGTCATCTCATCTCCGATGAACACAAAGGATTGTTTTGCGCAATGTCAGGAAAGCCGCGAAGTGGAGCAGATTCACTGCTGTCCAATGCCTTGAGAGAATCACCTTCAAAAGATTTTATTTCGGAGGCAATCGGGTTTTTTGCGCCTGGCATGGCTGGTGGAAAGAATGCTAGCACTGGCTATGAAGGTAAATCAAGTATCAACCCTTGGGATTTCATTTTGATGTTTGAAGGAGCGGTTTCATTTGCTGGAGCTGCTACAAGGCGTCATCAAAATGGTCTTGAATTTCAGCCAGGCTCTCGGGCCAGCTTCCCATTTACAGTAAGTGCTGCAGGATCCGGCTGGGGTGGATTGGGCATGGATGATGAGGCAGGCACCAATGCGAGAGGTGAATTTTGGGCACCTTTATGGCAAAGGCCTGCCAAATTCTGTGAACTGGAAGTTTTGTTTTCTGAAGGTCGCGCAGTTTTGAATGGCAATACGGCGCGCAATGGGCTTGACTTCGCTCGTTCTGCCAAAAGTCTCGGAGTGAGCCGTGGGTTTTCTCACTTCCAGAGGTTCGGTTTTCTAAAGCGTGCTGGGGATGCCTATCGTGCTATACCAATGGCGCGTCATGCCGTTGCTGAGTCGGTGTCTGAATCGGCCAAGCTTATTTCTGATTTCGATCGAAACTCTTGGCTAGACCGCTTAAGGCGACTGGGTCGAGATACAAATACAGCTACCAGTGCCAGAAATTGTGTGAGGCAATTTGAAGACGCGCTGATGTCTTTTCTCGAGCAACCAAATCACCGAGAGCCAGCCGAGCGAGTTTTGGTCGCACTAGGGGAGTTGTGTGAGTGGCAAGCCAGAAGCCCCGATGGCCGAGAAACATTGCCCCCGCCGCCTGTTTTGTCCGACCGCTGGATTGCCAAAGCCAACGACGACTCCCCAGAATTCCGAGTGGCTGCAGCATTAGCTGGGCTTGGGCTGCCTTCAATAGCCGACGCTGAAATTGCTGAAAACACCCCAGAGCTAGAAGACAACACATCCAAAGCCGAAGGCTCATCTGAGTCCTCAGCGCCAAAGATAAAGCGAGCTATGCCAATGGCTGCCCACTTCGCACCCATTCAAGAGAAAGGCTTTCCCCGCCACCGTGCTTGGCAACCCGAAGGCTCATCGCCAACAGTGGTTTGGGGCAGCGGCAATCTGGTCTCAAACATGACTGCCGTTCTGGATCGTCGCATAGTGGAGATGTCAACTCGCGGGCTGACTGAAAAACCATTCAGCAGTGCAACGTCTGCCCGTCTAAGCGATGTGGTCCAGTTTTTATCGGACGATTTTGACGACAAGCGATGCGCCGCTCTGCTTTCAGGTTTGATTTGGGCCCGTCCCTTCCAATACTTCAAAATGAAGGGCGCACCCTATGGCGCATCCTACGCAGCCATACCCTTTGCTTACGCGGCGCTGAAGCCCATCTTCATGCCAGATGAGGCCCTGCGTCGCGCTCAAGTGCTAGAGGAAGCGGCACGGCTGCCAATCCCACCAGGACTTACAGCAAAACTGCGGGCAGGCAGAGGCACCCAAGACGGGCGCGCCACCGATGCAGCAGTGAGACTGGCTTTGGCTCGTTGTCGTGCGTCAGGTCTGCATTCGCCATTCAGCGATTGGCAGGCGGGGGGACGCCATTTCCGAAAAGAAAACAGCCGAATCGGGCTAGGCATTTCGGCCGACCGATTAGCGGCTTCGCTTCTGATACCCATAAACGACTGGGCCCTAAACAAACTGCTTGAAATTGCTTATCCAGATCCACAATCCACAGACGAAAACACCTTTGAAGGAGGTCAAAACCAATGACAATTAATTTCTCACCGCTGAGCGAGGAACCACGCTTTTTGATGGAAGCCAAGCTGACTCCAGTGCAAGGACACAGGTTTCAGCCAACTGGCTTTCCCGACTTGGGGCATGCTACCTATGACTCTCCCGACGGGGGCAAGGTGGTTCTAGTTGAAAGCGCCCAGTCAATGGCCAATCGGCTGGAAACAGTGTGCTGGGACGAAAACAACAACGACTGGGTTCAACCGCTCAAGGGCTTGCCAATCATAAAGGTCGCAGATGAAAATGGTGAAGCCCTGACCAATTCACTTCTTGAGGCGCATCGGCTTAACTCGCCATATATTTTGGAAGGGAAAGACAAGAGCGTTTTCAATATATTGAAGGAACGCTTGGCCAACATGGAACAAGGTCGGGTTGATTTGCGTGAATTGGCCAAAGTTTTGTTGGAGTTTGACACCAATGCGCTGCTTCATGGCATATTTTTAGCTAAGAAAGATTTAGCTGGTGGTCGTTTGCGCTTGCCAAGGGTGCTGTCTGCTTTCATTGAGGCTCAGGGTGCCAATGTGGCAGCCAGCGGCGGTGTGAAAAATGACAGTGTTGATCCCAGTGGAGACACTTCCAAGGGTTTCGGCAACGTTCCTTTCTCACGTGACGAGTGGGTGGCACAAGAGATCACAGCATTTTTCAATATTGACTTGCGCCAAATACGTTCATTTGGTTTAGGCGCAGAAGTGGAAAAGCTGCTGATTACGCTGGCTTTCTTCAAAATTCGCAAATTCCTTATTGAAGGCTTGCGGCTGCGCACCGCATGCGACCTCCACTTGGACAGCAACGGCATCAAGATAACACGTCCCGAAGGTTTTGACCTCCCAACACTGGCCGAGCTTGAAGCGGAGCTTCCCGAAATCATCCAAACAGTGGGAGACAAAGGGCTGTTTGGTGACACCAGGGTCCACACCGTCAAATTCAGCAAATAGCAATGTTCGCTCTCGCCTTTCGGTTTCCCGCCAACCGCTACCACGCCACGCCTTGGGGGAAGAATGTCAACGAGGCTGACGTTGCTTGGCCTCCGGAACCTTGGAGACTTCTGCGGGCACTCATAGCCACCTACTGGCGCAAAGGCGACCAAATCCACTGGTCGGAGCAACACCTTGAGTCGCTGATCAATGCATTAGCTGAATCTTTGCCCGTCTATAAGCTGCCCACGGGTACAGTCCACTCACATACCCGCCATTACATGCCCATCGGGGCACTTGCTGGGGGAACCGAAAGGACAAGTCTGATTTTTGACGCTTTTGTGAGCTTGCCAAAAAATAAAGAGGTTGTAGCAGCTTGGCCAGAGGTCAACTTGGACGGAGACCTGTTTGAGTTGGCTGCCGACCTTGCCGACGCGATCGGCTACTTGGGCCGCGCTGAAAGCTGGACAGAATGCCAAGCCCTGTCGGAATGGGACGGGGAAGCAAATTGTGTACCCGCCGAAACCGAAACACCGAAGACAACATCTCAGACACCACAATGGCTGATTGCTCCCCTTGCTCCCGAAGAATACAAGGCCGCACGAGCTCGGCTTATCACCAATATGGAAGAAAAAATAAAGCAAGAAAAGGGTGCGCAACTTTCAGACACAAAACTCGAAACCAAGCTAAACAAAATAATTGCCGTCAAAAAAGGCCCCAACACTCTGCCAGAACGACTTATAGATGCGTTGATTTTAGACACAGCAGATTATCAAAACAATGGGTGGAACAAACCCCCCGCAGCGCGCGAGGTTTTGTATAGCTGCGACGAAGCAACCACTCCGGGGGTTATAGCCCGTGTTCCGCAGAGAGCCACCGCAAAAAAAACATCAAATCCCACTGTTGCTCGTTTCATCCTAGCTGGGCGGCCCCGCCCGCGCGTTGAAGACACTGTCAAGATCGGCGAGATCATGCGCTGGGCGGCTATGTCAAAGTTCGGCTCCTCCGAGGCTTCCAGCGGGCGCAAAATCTACCACGCACCTCCGCTAGTATCAGGCCGTGATGCCAACGGAAAGCCAATCAAAGACCCTTCTCATCCGCACGCCTTCTGGTTGCCTGAAGACGCCGACTCCGATGGGTTGATAGACCATATCTCGATCTATATTGCTGGCGGCATAGACGAAAACATCCAAGCCAAGCTAGACCGCATAACCAGAATTTGGACGCGGGGGAAAGAAACTGAGTGGCGATTGGCGCTTGAGGGTTTTGCCACGCCAGATGATTTTCCAGATTCAGCCATATTTGGCCGTTCAGATAAATGGCAGAGCGCAACGCCATTTTTGGCTGCTGGATACATCAAGCGAACCGGAGACATAGACAAGAAATACAGGGGCGAAATCATTCGTCTTGTCAAGAGCCGTGGCATTGATAGGATGTTTGGGTTTGAAGCCAGCGACATTTCAGTGGAGTTGCGCAAAGATATCCAGCTGGGCGGCAGGGCGCGCCGTGCTATTCACTTTCACCGTTTTCGCTCAGGCGGTGGCGAGGCGCAGCGTGATACTCACGGTGCTCTTCTGGATCTCACATTCCCAACAGAAATCCAGGGCCCTCTGGCGCTTGGCTATGGTTCACACTTCGGCCTTGGGCTTTTTGCCGTCGCTGACTCTCTGGCTGATGCGAACTAATCCTTCAGTTGCATCTAGCCGAGAGTGCTAAGCTTTTGGGTATGTCAGATGCCACCGATTCTGTAACCATCTATCACAACCCAGCTTGTGGCACATCCCGTAACACTCTGGCATTGCTAAAAGAGCACGGAGTGCCCCACGACATCATCAAATATATGGACACAGAGTTGTCCCGGAGCGACTACGAATCGTTTCTAGACATGATTTCCGATGAGCCCACTATGCTCATCCGCCGCGACAAGCGTTTCAAGGAGCTTGGCATCTCCGAAAGCGAAGTTCAGACCAGAGCTCAAGTGCTGCGCATGCTCGGCAAGCACCCTGAGTTGATGCAGCGTCCTATTTTGGTCAAGGGCGACGAAGCCATCATTTCCCGACCGCCTGAGAAAGCCATTGAATTCCTCAAACTCTGACTTCATGTCTGCTGCACCCGCCACGCCTGCGAAGTCGGCAATGTCTGCATCTGCGCCCGACCAGACTGCGTTGCGCCAGCCTGTGCCAGCCCAAGAAAAGTTGGCGCCTGCCGCTCAGTCCGCTCCTGCCGCTCAGTCCGCGCCCACAGCACCGTCCGCTCCTGCCGTCCAGTCCGCGCCCACAGCACCGTCCGCGCCTGTGCCAGCC
>JAPYNY010000063.1 GCA_028283145.1 Candidatus Hopanoidivorans cymbastelae | reverse complement strand
CTTTTCAGACTCAATCAGTTTTGCCATTGTTTTGGAATATAGGACTTCCATTTTTAACTCCTAATCTCTGAATGACTTCTTCTAAAAAATTTCACTTTTCAGCTTAGGAATGAAGTTTGACACTACCCCCTAACTTTGCGATGGCTGCGTGACCCGCAACAGTTCGGAAACCCGTTGTAGTTTATTCCACTCGGCTGTTACTAACCCTGCCCCAGCCGCCTCCGCCGGGGGTGAGCATGCGCACTACATCTCCGGCTTCCACCCGGAAGGTTGCCTTGTCTGGCAGCAAAACTGGCTCTTGCGGTTGGCTTTTTTTGATCAGCCAGTTCTCTCCTTTGGCTCCGGGTTCTCCACCAGCCAAACCCCAAGGCTGGCTTTGCCGCCGCTCGGTTATCAACGACACCACTGCCGGCTCCAAGATTTCAATATCGCGCTGGATGCCGTCTCCGCCGCGATAGTGTCCAGCCCCACCTGAGTTGGCACGAATTTTCAGGCACTTCACCCGCATGGGATATGCCCGCTCCAGAGCTTCAACCGGGGTATTTTGCGTATTGGTCATAGCCGTATGGACACCGCTCATGCCATCTTTGATGGGCCTGGCCCCCTGCCCCGCGGCAACTGTCTCATAATAAACCCAGCCCTGTCCGCCTATGCCGCCAATGAGGATATTATTCATAGTGCCTGCCGAAGCAGCACCCACTTTTTCGGGGACGACCTGAGCCAAGGCACCCAAGCAGACATCAGCTATACGCTGGCTCAACTCCACATTTCCAGCTCCCACTGCTGCGGGCGGAGCAGCATCCACCAAAGAGTTGGACGGGGTTATGATTTTGACAGGACGGGTTGCCCCGCCATTGGCTGGGATGGCAGGGTCGGTAGCACTTCTCAAAGCAAATGCCACACAACTCTCGGTTACAGCCCGCACAGCGTTGGCGCTGCCTTGGACTTGGGCATCTGTGCCGGTGAAGTCAAATACTATTTCATCGCCTGAAATGGTGATGGCAAGGGCAATCGTGCTGGGCTGTTGCTGGAAAGGCTCAGGGCCGAAGCTGTCCAGCACATCTTGGAAGCGCCAAACTCCATCGGGCAAAGCTGCCAGGCTGGCTCGCATCAGTCGCTCCCCATAGGCCAGCACCTCGTGGAAATTTCGGGTGGCCGCCTGACTTTGCTGCGCCTGACTTTGCTGCGCCTGATTTGGCTGCGATTCAGCCATTGTCTGGCACAAAGCCCTGAGCCTGTCAACTCCGCATACATTGGCGCCTATCTGAGCGTCAATATCGCCCCGCCGCTCTGTGGGAGTGCGCGAGTTTGACTGAATTAGGGCCGCTACTTCTGAAGTGAAGTGCAGCGGCGGAATGCGCAACCCCTCCTGGAATATTTCAATGGCGTCGGCCGGCATGGAGCCAGGCGCGGCTCCCCCCAAGTCGGCATGGTGAGCACGGTTGGCGACCCAGCCGAACAGCAGGGGTTCGCCAAACTCTTGGCTGGTTGGCTCGCTGAAGCAGGGGGCTACCAAGGTTATGTCATTTAGATGGGTTCCGCCCGCAAACGGGTCGTTGACAATGAACTGGTCGCCCGGCGCGCAGCTATCGGCAAAGCGTTCTATCACAGCCTTGACCGAAGCGGGCATGGAACCAAGATGGACCGGAATATGCTCAGCCTGGGCGAGCAGCTCTCCGTCTGAGGCGAACAAAGCCGAAGAGCAGTCGGCGCGCTCCTTGATGTTGGGGCTGAAAGCAGCTCGGCTCAAGACCCAACCCATCTCCTTAGCTATCCCTGACAATCGGCTCAAAAGCACCTGAAGGGCTGCCGGGTCTGAGGCTGCTGCAAGGTCTGAAATCGGGCGGGCGGACGGGTGAGAAACCAGGTGGTCGGCCGGGTCTGAACGTGTGGTGTCTGCGGTCATAGATTTGTGCTCCGAACTGGGCTGCTTAGCTGCGCCTCAGAATTAGCGAGCTAGCCTCCCCCAGCTCCGCACTCCAATTCTCAGCCACCCAAATTGTCGTGTCTGCTTCAGCAATGACAACTGGGCCGGAAACTGCTTCTCGGTCAATATCTGGCAAGGGCGCCTCACGGTTGACTCTGGCTACGCAGCGCACTGCCGTTACTTCCACAGAAGTGTCTTGACGGCTGTAACCGTTTTGTCGCCGATGTTCCTGGTGGAATAGCTCAGGAGATGGCACCTGTATCTCATGGCTTTGCCCGCTGTAGCGACAGTCGTAGCTGACCACAATTTCATCTGCCTCCGGCAACTGCGCCTGAGCCTGTTGCCTCAACTTCTCGCCCTGAGCCTGTGCACCCTGGTGGTCAAGCACCGCACCCCAAGACGAGACCAAATCAACTTGGCGAGGTGCGCCCAAGATGCCAACAGCCGATAGAGCACCGGCTCTGGGAGGAATGACGACGGTCTCCATCTCCAGCAACTCCGCTAATTCACAGGCATGAAGCGGGCCTGCCCCACCGAAGGCGACCAGTGCGAGTTGGCGAGGATCAATGCCTCTTCGGGTGGTAACGGCACGCAGGGCTTGTTCCATGTTGGCATTGACAACTGCCAGCGCGCCCTGGGGGTCTATGCCCGCATTGAGAAAAGCACGCCTTGCTGCTTCCGGCTGCAGAGCACCCAGATTTCCCAGACGGGCTGTGGGCGACAGGCGACCGCAGAGCAGATTGGCGTCGGTAACTGTCGGCGCTGTTCCTCCCAAGCCATAACACGCCGGGCCGGGTTGAGCTCCAGCGCTTTGTGGGCCCACCTTCAAAGCCCCGCCTGAATCAAGTGCCGCGATAGAACCTCCGCCAGCCCCGATGGTCAACACATCCAAGGCCATGACGCGCACCGGGTAGCCGTCTATGTCGCGCTGGGCGGCGGGGGCGGGCTGTCCGCCCAGCACCAAGCAGACATCGGTGCTGGTGCCTCCCATGTCTAAAGTAACGGCGTTGGCGAAGCCATTGGCCGTAGCGTAGTAGCTGGCTGCTCTGACACCGCCCGCCGGCCCCGACAGCAACAGGCGGGCAGGGGCTTCGGCTGCTTGCAGGGCGGGCAGCAGTCCGCCGGCTGAAGTCATCACCAAGACTTGTCGGGCTAGTTGGCTCAGATTTCGCAGGTAGGTGCGACAGCGAGGTCGCAGATAGCTGTTGAGGACTGTGGTTGAAGCCCGTTCGTATTCTCGGAATTCAGGGGCGATCTCATGCGAGCAGGTAATATCGGGTGCTGTCGCAATGTTTGAGGCTGCCGCAATGTCCAGGGTTGCCTGAGCCAGGTGGTCACGCAAGGCAATTTCATGGGATGGATTGAGGTCGCTGTGAAGCAGACAGACAGCCACTGCTTCAATTTCTGACGGCATCTGCGGGAGTTTGTCTAGCTCAAGGGGAGCGATTTCCTTGCCTTGGGCATCTAGGCGCCCTGGCACTTCCAAGCGGTCTGGCCGGCTCACCAGCGGAGCGGGGCGGTCAATGAAGGGATCATAAAGTGAAGGGCGATCCTGGCGGGCTATCTCAATGATGTCGCTGAAGCCTTCGTTGCAGATGAAAGCCACCCGCGCTCCTTTGCGCTCCAAGAGGGCGTTGGTAGCTACGGTCGTGCCGTGGGTCAACTCTTCCAATTGCTGAGTGGAGGCACTTTCATGCTGGCCTGTCTGCAGCAGTTGCTCAATGCCTGAAGCTACAGCCCTAGCAGGGTTGTCAGGAGTGGAAAGCACCTTTGTAATCTGACCGCTGGGCGACACCAAGTCAGTAAAAGTGCCTCCTGTATCGCTGCCTATCCGCCACATAACCTAGTCCCGTATAACGTCCCGTATAACCCAGTCATAGAACTGGCTTTAATTTTAGACTTGACGGCTGGGTTGGCACTATTCCCAATCACTATTCCAAAATTTCCCAATCACTATTCCAAAATAATGTCAGACCCCTGTGCCAAAATAGACATTATGAATCCATCCGCTACATCAAGCGCCAACGACAACTCCGGTAACTCCGCGAATTCAGGGTCCGCTCGGGCGGAACCCGTGGCTTCGGAATCCGTGCCTTGCGGAGATATGCCGCTAAGCGGGAAAGTCGCCCTAATTACTGGAGCGGGGCGAGGCATTGGGCGCGCTATCGCTGAACGTTTTGCACAGGCAGGGGCAACTGTAGTTTGTTCGGCACGCACTGAACGGCAAATAGACGAAGTGGCCGCTGCTATTGTCGCATCTGGCGGGCAAGCTGTTGCCATTCCAGCTGATGTGGGTATGCGCGAATCAGTCAACCAGTTAGTCGCCCAGACCTTGGATGCTTTCGGCCGCTTGGATATTTTGGCGGCCAACGCAGGTGCCGTCCACCCCTTTCAGTTAGCCGATGGCATCACAGACCAAGACTGGCAACGAATGATTGACGTGAATCTGAGCGGAGTGCATTTCTGTGCCACAGCTGCTGCCAAAGCGCTTGAGACAGACGGGGGCGGGCACATTATGGTCATGGGGTCGGGGCAGGGGCATCGCCCCAGCGAAGGCCTAGCCGGCTACTGTGCTTCCAAGGCGGCAGTAGCTATGTATGTGCGGGTGCTGGCACTGGAGTTGCGCTCAAAAGGCATTACAGTCAATGAGCTGGTGCCTGGCCCAGTGCGCACCGAATTGCTGGCCGACCTGCTGAACCAGCCACTGGAGGCCCTTCACTCAGAAGACTTCCAGATTATGGGCGACTGGGTGAAAAACCCTGCCGACGTTGCTGAATATGCCTTGTTCTTGGCTGCCCAGCCCACCTACGGGGCCAGCGGTCAGCGTTTCAGCATGCTGCGCAGGGACGGCTAAAAAAACATAAACTAAGCAAAGGAATACCCTAAGCAAGGAAATGAACAACTCATGAAACCCAACATCTTATTGATTGTCTCAGATGAAGAGCGCCGCAATGACTGGTTGAATGGCAAGATAGTTATGCCAGCCCATGAGCGCCTGAGGGCTGACGGGCTCAACTTCAACCGCTACTACACGCATGCTTCGCCCTGTTCCCCTTCCAGGGCAAGCCTTTACACAGGCCAGTATCTTGCCGACCACGGCGTTGTGGACAATGTCAGTTTCCCGTCCCACACAGCCCTCAATCCCGACATCCCCACGATAGGTTCGCTCCTTGGCCAAGTTGGTTACCGGTCGGCTTATTTGGGCAAGTGGCACCTGTCTCACAGCACCGATCCCGATATGGCAGCTCATGGATATCACGACTGGCACGGCAACGACCGGCACTTCACTGGCGGCCCTTGGAGCGGTCGCAAGTTTGACCCTGTCATCGCTGGGCAAGCTACCGACTGGCTGCGCACGCACGGCACCGGGGATACTCCTTGGTTCTTGACTGTGGCTTTGGTCAATCCGCACGACATCATGTGGTATCCGATTGATCATCTGTCCTATCAAGCGCAGAACCCCCAAGATATTGAAGCTTTTCAATTCATGTTGGATTTTTCGTTGAAGGGCGTTGATCCCACAGCTCCGCCAGAAGACTATCCAGAGCTTTTTGACTCGCTGCCTGAGAATTTTGAGGACGACTTGCACACCAAGCCTGAAGTCCAGCGAGCGTGGCGCACGGTGCGCAACACCGAACATTTTGTGGGCAACCTCTCACTGGACGACCATCGCTCTTGGCTGCGCCAACTTGACTATTACGCCTGGTTGCATGAGCGTCTTGAAGACAGCCTGCAATCAATTATCGGGTGTTTGGACGAGCTGGGAATATACGATGACACAACTATCCTCTACACTTCCGACCACGGAGATGCTTGTGGCTCACACGGCTTGAGGGCTAAACTGCCTTGCGTGTATGAGGAGGTGATGGGCATACCTTTGATTGTGAAACCGGGAAACAACCTGCCGGGCAATGGCTCGGGCGCAGATTTTGCCTTCGCTGGGCAACAAACTGATGCCTTGTCCACCCATGTTGATTTGGCCGCCACCATCTGCTCCATGGGCGGGCTGGAGTTGGATGATTGTTCAACTCTGTCCGGCAAAGATCTGTCGCCGGTGCTGAGTGACCCTAAGGCGGAAGTCAGAGACTGGGTGTTCTTCTCTCAAGACAGCGCACAGTCCGACCTGATCAGCAATTGTCGCTACTCGGTCAGAGGCTTCTTTGACGGCACCACCAAATATGCCCGCTATTTTGGCATAGGCGGAGGCATCAGGCGCCAAGGCGAAACAACCGAAAGTTCCAAACTGTTTGATGCCGACGCAGACTTTGACGACCACGACCACGAATGGTACGACTTAAACGAAGACCCGCACGAACTGCAAAACAAAGCTCACTTCCGCTCAGATCGCAACAAGCTTCGTGAGCTCTTCAATCAACTCCTGGAAATAGAGGCTGCAGAACTGCAGCATTTGGGGTAGCTAAAAAACTCTAGGGCAACCAAGATGGCAGAGCAGCCAAGACGGGTTTTAGCTCAAGATGACCTCTAGTGTTGGAAATGATTTCCAAAGTCTGCGCTAGAGTTCGGACTCCATGCTAGAGTTCAGAAAGTTTTACCAGCTTCACGGAAATTTCAGGGGGTTCCTGCGGGCGTACAAATCGGAGCCCCATAACCCCGTGGTCGCGTCCTGCGGGATCAACCCAGTGAGATATGCCCGGATCCTGCAAGGCAATCACCAACCGAACCTTGCCATCAGACATCACCTCAGTGTCTTCTTGAGCAGCATAGCCTTGCCCGGTCAGGTAGTTTGACAAATTTTCCATCCAGTGATTGCACAACTGAAAATTCCAGTGCTCACAAGGGGGCGGAACGAATTCAACAATCAAGGCTTCGTCATCGGCAATTTTCCAGTAGCCGAATTCAAAATGGCGGTCATCTGGTGAGCCGCCAATTCTTTCATACAACTCGTTGGTGAGCGATAGCTGGTTCTCACGGGTAAGTAAATCCCGAGTCCAAATGGAATAGTCGCACAAAATTCCCAACACCATCTGGGCTCCGATGGCCAACCTGGCAGACATATCGGCTGGCTCAGGCGGTTCAAACTCTTCATGATCGTCCAAGCACTCAATCTTCAACCGTGGCGGACGCTGCACTGAGCGGTCGTCAAAAACAACCCGCATCATCAACTCACGTGTCTCGGGCGTGATCTGAAACCACCGTTCTGGAGGCTCATCGCCTGCCAACTCCGCCGTGCAGAGCACAAAATCCACATTGCCCTCATCGTCAATGAGGTAGTCGTCAAGCATGGCTGTGAATGGAGTGGAATTCAAGTTGGGGTCAAATTCCTCCAGCAATTCCTCCGACTTCAAACCAGTGGGGAAACTACCCACATCTTTAGGAATCGGAGGCGCCCACGCCGACATATGCGTGTAAGGGGCCGAACCCCGGTGGCCCGTTACGCGATAGCGATACCGCGGGTCAACCGGCTGCACCACATGATCCTGATTGGGGCTCTGCACTCCTATTCCGCCCTTCATGGGAGCCGGCAACACTATGATGTCTGTAGCACCAGAGGGAGTTTCGCGTTCAATGCTCCTAAACGAAGCCATGAGAATCATCCTGATGAGATAGCGAAAGCCCTCAACCAAATCTTGTTCATCGCTGTCTGGGGCTTCCCTGACAACAGCCCGACCGGCAGCCTTCAAGGTGTCGCAAAAATCATCCCACGCCCTTCCATCCACTAGACGGTCGTGTGCTTCGTTTAGGTCAGCTTGAGAACTGTGCGAATTCGCTTCCATGATGGAACTCCTAGAAGTAGGTGAAATATTGAAATAAGAACTGGTCTATGCACTAAGCATACATCAGCGGAGGGAGTGGGATTTGAACCCACGAGACCCCACTAAGGGTCTAACGGTTTTCAAGACCGTCGCATTCGTCCGCTCTGCCATCCCTCCAGTCAACATCAAAGGCTGCTTAAACCCAAAGGCTACATTTAATAAGGCTACAGACTTAATCAGGCTATACGCTGTGGCGCGCTGCGGAAGCTATGGCGTGGCCGGCTGGCTCGGGTGCTGTAGGTGCTGTGGGACGCTGCGGCCCAACTGACTCAGACACTTTGAAGCCGACCAAGTCAGTGCCTAAGAGTTTTCTTGCTCGGAACTAGCTCTGGATTTCCTAGATCTCAGCCACCGGATACGAACCCAAAAACTTCACATCCCCATGATGTGCATTGATGTTGGACAGACATTGTGCGACGTGAGCCTCACCGATGTGCCCCAAAAAGTCAATCACAAAACAGTACTCGCCCAAGGTCTGTTTCATGGGACGTGACTGAAGCTTGGTCAGGTCAATTGACTGAACTGAAAACTCCTCCAAAATCCCAAGCAGCGAGCCGGGTTTGTTCTCCCGCTGAAACACCACTAGCGAAGTCTTGTCATTGCCCGTCGGCAGTGGCACATGGTTTTTGGTTACAGCCACAAATCGTGTCTGGTTCTGATAGTGATCTTCAATGTGCTCTTGAAGCCTGACAAGCCCATGAATCTTGCCAGCCAACTGAGTTCCTATGGCTGCTTTGGTCGCATCTCCCGACTTGGCTACCACCTCTGCTGCCTCTGCGGTGGAGTTGGCTGTGACCAGCTTGGCGTTGGGCAAGCGCTCCTGCAAAAACTCGCGACATTGCCCGAAAGCATGTGGGTAAGACAGCACGTCAGCTATATTTTCCAGTTCTGCTCCAGGTAATGCTAGAAGATGAAGCTGAACCGAGATGACTACTTCACGCTGGATAAAGACCTCGCTTTCCAAAGCCAGGATATCCAAGGTGACATTTACCGACCCCTCAATGGAATTCTCAATTGCCACAAAGGCCATCTGTGCCTCGCCCCTGTCGGCAGTCAGGATGGCGTCAGCTATGGAAAACGTCCTGTGGTGCCCCACCATAGCTAGGTCAGGCTGGGTCAGCAAAGCCTGCTCGGTGAAGGTGCCACTGGGACCCAAAAAAGCCACGTCCCTGGGAATGAACGGCTCGCTTGGGGTTGGGACTGCATGCAAATTGCCGGCAGCGGCGGGGTAGAACGGTGGGCTTGAAGAAGTTCTGTCTGTCATCGCTTTAATGTTAACCTGCGTATTCAACTGGCGTTAGTGCGTGGCGAAGCCAGTTGGCGGTCGAGGCGCTTTCGTGCGCACCCGGTTTTTGCACAAAGAAAAACTTAGGCAGGGGTGTAAAGGAAGCACCCAAAAAGGCATGCTTAAAGAGATGACAAGGAGCGTGGAGCTTGACTTCGCCCAACTGGATTTGCATCGCAGGGCGCGCATAGGTATTTCAGAGGCAGTTTACGCACCAGGGAAAACACCCGAGCAATGTGTGGCCATCATTTCACAGATGCTCGGCACGGCACGACAATCCGAAACGTGCCGGGGCCCTGTCCTGCTCAGTCGTGCCAACCAAGACCAACTTGACGCTGTATCAAAAGCTTGCCCAGGAGGCATTCGGCGTGACAGGTTGGTTTTCTGGAATCCGCTAGACCCAGAAATGCTGTCTGAGCCCGCCACTGCTTTTAACAACTCCGCTGCCCCAAACTCCACCACTTCAGTTGACACAGACCCAACTGGCAGCGCCCCGGTAGCCATCGCCACCGCCGGCACAGGCGATCTGCCAACTGCCAGAGAGTGCGCTGGAGTTCTGGAAGCTTACGGCGTGAAAGCCAAGGTGATAAGCGATGTGGGAGTCGCGGGCATACACCGAACTTTGGCTGTGGCAGACTGCTTCAAGCAAGCCCATGTTGTGGTGGTTGTGGCTGGCATGGAAGGAGCGTTGGCCAGCGTGGTCGGCGGCTTGACTCCGGCGCCAGTTGTGGCGGTTCCCTCTAGCGTTGGATACGGCTCCTCTTTTGAAGGCATCACCGCACTGTTAGCTATGTTGTCATCGTGCGCGCCTGGCGTTGCTGTGGTCGGGATTGACAATGGCTTTGGGGCTGCTTGCGCTGTCTTGCGAATCCTCAACCACACCGCCCATCAACCACCTGCCCTGCTACCTACCGCCTAGCATAAATGAAACTGACATGACCCCGACAACTTCCTGCGTAGCATGGTTTCACTGTTTTTCAGGCATAGCCGGCGACATGGCTTTAGGCGCCCTGGTTGATGCTGGCGCTGAGATTGACGAGATAAGATCGCTGTGCGAACGTCTTCCGCTTAATGGCTGGAGCCTGGAGACCAGTCAAACCCAAAGAGCCGGCATTTCGGCCACCAAAGTTGATGTCCTCTGCGAAGAGACTTCGGTGGTGCGAACTGTCCGCCACATCACCGGGCTGCTGGAAGAAGCGCGCCTGCCCGAACGGATTCGTCAGCGATCTCTGACCATCTTCGACCTGATTGCCAAAGTGGAAGGGCGCATCCACAATCTGCCGCCAGCGCAGGTTCATTTTCACGAAGTCGGCAGTCTGGATTCCATCATTGACATAGTCGGCACGGCCAGCGCACTGGAGGTGCTGAACATCTCAGAAGTGCAGTCCAGCCCAGTTGCTCAAGGGCTTGGCATGATTACCAGCGAACACGGCACCATGCCCAACCCTGCCCCCGCCACAGTTGAAATCCTGCAGGGTGTGCCCACCTACGGGTTGGACATCACCACAGAAATAACCACCCCCACCGGAGCGGCCATTATTGCTTCCCTAGCATCTCGTTTTGGCTCAATGCCTCCCATGACGATTGAAACCAGCGGGTTCGGAGCGGGCACCCGCGAGCTTGAACATCGCCCGAATCTGACCCAAGTCGTGCTGGGGCAGGTTTCTCAGGCGATCAATCCCGGCCAGCCCACAATACTGCTGGAAACCAATGTCGATGACGCCACAGGTGAGACACTGGCTCACGCCGTTACCTCCCTGCTAGAAGCCGGTGCCCACGATGCTTGGCTGACGCCGATAATCATGAAAAAAGGCCGACCTGCCTTCAAAGTCAGTGCCTTGGCAGACGTGTCCGTTTCCAAGAAAGTCAGGCAGACGCTGGTAGATGAGACCGGCACCTTGGGAGTGCGAGCCCAACAACTTGAACGCTGGCCGCAACCACGCTATGAGTATGTGGTGGAGATAGACGGCAGCCCAGTGCGAATCAAAGTAACCTCAGGGCGAGCCAAAGCCGAGCTTGAAGACGCTGCCAATGTTGCTCGCGCCAGTGGCCGCCCCCTGCGAGAAGTCATTTCTCTGGCGGAGGCAACTTGGCAAGTCGCATCGTTTGGAGTTAATGATTACGAAATGCAGCCAGAGCTTGAAAGCAATGTTTATCAACATCCGACTTCAAATGGCAAATGACAGACCAAAACCCTCGCCCTGCAGGGCGACCCAACCTATCGTCTGAAGCAAGCAGCGGGCAAACACCTAAAGCAAGCCGGCAAACGCCTCAAAGCAGCGGAAAACCGCCCAAAAGAAGCGGGCAACTCTACTTCCGCCAACTGCTCTCTGGAAGAGATTTTGCGGTTGGCGACCAGCTAGCCAGGCAAATGGTGAACTTCGCCTACCTTGTGGGTGATATAGACACTGGCGAAGCTGTGGTCATCGACCCGGCTTACGACCCTCAAGGCATTTTGGACATCCTGGCAGCTGATGGCATGAAACTCACCGCTGCTCTGGCAACCCATTTCCACCCCGACCATGTGGGTGGAGACATGATGGGCTGGTCGGTAGTGGGGATTCGTGAGTTGCTGGAGCTGACCCAGGTTCCAGTGGTGGTGCAGCGAGAAGAAGCCGATCTGGTCACCAAAACCACAGGAGTTACCCGATCCCACCTCAAGGAGTGCTCCAGTGGCGACGTCATCTCGGTGGGCAACATAAATATTGAACTCATCCACACGCCCGGACACACTCCGGGAAGTCAGTGTTTTCTAGTGGATAACCGTCTGCTAGCTGGAGATACCCTGTTTCTGGAGGGATGCGGACGCACCGACCTGCCAGGCGGTGACCCCAAAGCCATGTATGAAAGCTTGACCACCCGTCTAGCTCATGTGCCTGACCAAGCTGTCTTATTCCCGGGTCATCTTTACTCCCACGAGCCTTCAGCCACACTAGGACACACACGCCAACACAACTATGTATTCGCTCCTAGAACGCCCGATCAATGGTTGGCTATGTTTGGCGGAGGGTGAGCAGGCGTGCTCAGCGACGGCAAAACAACAAACCTGCCCTGAAGTGATGTGCCTGGAAAACAGTGTGCGGGCAAGTGGCATGCCTAGCAACAACGGGCGCAGAAACAATGTGCGCGAGGAGGGACTTGAACCCTCACGTCCTTATCGAACACAGGAACCTGAATCCTGCGCGTCTGCCAATTCCGCCACTCGCGCTTAGCAACTCCTTGGGAATTTCAGTTTAACATGATTTGGACACGCAGCGAAAGAGCCGCCAAAGCAACCGCTCCTGTAGCGTGCGTCTGGGGAGCAGCTACAGACAAAGGCAAAACCAGGGAAAACAACGAGGACTGCTACATCGGCAATGGAGTGCTCTTCGCTGTAGCCGACGGTTTGGGCGGATATAAAGGAGGTCATATTGCTTCCCAGCTAGCTGTCAACGTGTTGCTACGTGAAACATTTCAACGGCCTCTGCCCTTGGGCGCCGACCCCAGACGTTGGCTCAGAGGAGGTAAAAAAACTGAACGGCTGCGAAAATTCAGCCCTGGCATCTACGCCCTCTACCAGGCATTCCAGCAAGCCAACAAGGAAGTCATAGTCAAGAGCCAAAGCGATTGGAGCCTAGCTTCCATGGGGACAACTTTATGCGCCATTCAACTGCATACCGAGTCCAACACCAACTCCGATGGCGCCCACAACACAAACAGCCAGCCAGAACCCGACCAGCCCAACCACAGCATCTCACACAGCAGTTCGTATTTCGCTATCGCTAACGTGGGCGACTCTCGTATCTATCATCTTTCCAAACAGAAGCTGAGACAGATTTCAGTTGACCACACCTACGTAGGCGACCTAGTCCGTGGCGGGCTCATCACCGATGAAGAGGCAGCCATCCACAAACGGCGCCATGAACTGACTCGCGCCTTAGGCCCATTTGCAGAAATGCATCCTCCCCTGTTGGAAGTTGATGTCTGGGAGATGCCGGCTGTGCCGGGCGACCGCTTCATGCTCTGTACCGATGGTTTGGTGCTGGAAGTCCCACTCAGGACTATCTCCAAAGTGCTCAAGAAATATTCCAACCCCCAAACTGCTGCCAATATTTTGATGAAAGCGGCTTTGGATGCCGGTGGGCGAGACAACATCACAGTGCTGGTAGTGGATGTAGTGGCAGCTTCAGAACCGCCCAAGAGCACATGAACTCCGACTCCAACGCCACTCCCTCCCTGTTAGCCGGTCGCTACCAGTTCATCCGCACGATTGCGCGGGGCGGGATGTCTGTCATCTATCTGGCTCAAGACATTCGCCTGGACCGCCCTGTGGCTGTGAAAGTTCTGTTTGCGGGCTTGGCGCACAACCCCGCTTTTGTGGAACGCTTCCGTCGGGAAGCCCGCTCAGCCGCTAGGCTCAACCATCCTCACATCGTCAAGGTGTATGATTCGGGCCAGGACGGGAATATCTACTTCATCATCATGGAGTATTTGGAAGGGATGAGCCTGTCTGAAGTGCTAAGGCGGGAAGGCTCTCTGAATGTGGAGACCAGCGTGAAGATCACCGAAGATGTAGCTGAAGCCCTAGCCGAAGCTCACAAGCAGGGGGTAATTCACCGCGACATCAAACCCGGCAACATCATTTTTGTGCCTTCTGCTGGGCTGAAGGTAGCCGACTTCGGCATTGCCCGCGCCATCTCAGGCAGCATCAGCGACCTGACTCAAGCTGGCACCGTCATGGGAACTGCCACTTACTTTTCGCCTGAGCAAGCCAAGGGGGAGGCAGTGGATTACCGCACCGATTTGTATTCGCTGGGCGTGGTGATGTTTGAGATGATGGCCGGTAAGCCGCCATTTCAGGGCGATTCCCCTATCTCTGTGGCCTACCAACATGTCCAAGCCGGGCCCCCGGCCCTGTCTGATGTTACCAACGGCGCGGTTCCAGTAGTGCTATCAAATGTGGTTGCCAAGCTGTTGTCAAAAAATCCAGACTACCGCTACCAAGATGCAGCCCAGCTGCAAATTGAACTGCGAGCGTTGCGGAAAGGCGGTCTGTTGGCTCTGGCTGGTCACGGCCAAGGCTCCTCACTCAGCCAAGACCAGGCTGGGTTGCTTCAGCGAGAACAGGGCAGGGGGTCTGTGCAGGCATCCGCTCCGCAAACTGGTTCTGCACCGCCAGCACAAGGACCGCCGCCGCAAAGCCTGCCGCCGCAAGGGCCGCCGCCTAAAAGTCCCCGCACACCTCCAGTTGGCCCGCCTCCCGGTAAAGCCCCTAAGAGCACAACGCAAATACAACTTGTGCGCCAGCGCCGACGCACCACTTTCTTTTGGGGGTTTTTCGTTTTGATCTTGGCGGTTATTGCGCTTATCGTTACCGTGGTCTTCACCAGCAACAGGGATTCGGGGACTGAGACTGAGGTTTCCACTGTCATTGACGTTCCTTCAGTAGTTCGCGATTCAGAGGAACAAGCCCAGCAACGACTAGATGAACTGGGCTTTGATATAAAGATTGAGCGCGAAGAGAACGCCGATATTCCGGCTGGGCAAGTAATAAGGCAAGCTCCGCGGGCAGGCTCCAGGCAGGAGCCGGGCACCGAAATTACACTCACCGTAAGCTTAGGAGCCCAAGCCATAACTGTGCCCGATGTAGTCGAATACCAACTGACTGACGCCCAGCGAGTGCTGCGGGAAGCATGTTCTGAACGAGAACCGGAGCCATGCTTTGAAGTTGCCTTTGTAGAGGTGGAAAGCCAAAGACCATTAGGTGAAGTAGTGGCTCAGGATCCTTCAGCAGGCGAACAGCTTCAACCCGGCTCACGAGTTGTGTTGAGCGTCTCCAAGGGGCTGCTTACAGCTGTGGTGCCGGACTTGACCGGCCTGTCGATAAGCGAAGCTGCCAGGATGCTTTCGGATTTGGGGCTGGTAGTGGAGCAGCGACGATTTTCACACGACACAACTGCGGTGGGAGATGTCATTTCAACCGACCCGCCAGCAGGTGAAACGCTGGACAGGGGCGCCACGGTGGTGTTGAATGTCTCCGATGGACCTTCTATTTTGACGGTGCCTGATGTTACCGGGCTGGACGAAGCCACAGCTGTGAGCGAGTTGAGAGGCTGGGGATTTGAAGTTACCGTGCTCTATAGAGAGGTGTTGCCAGGCGAAATTGCGGGCACCGTTGTGGAGCAGGATCCGCTGCCAGGTACCAACTTGAACCCAGATGACCCCCGGCAGGTAACAATTATCGTCGGCACGCCCTCCAGCGAGCTTGAACCTCCGACTTCGCTGCGCCCTCCCCCAGAACTTGAATAGCAATCAGCCGCCGCCGTTGGCTTGGCTTGTCGTGCCCCGGCTGACTTGGCCCGCGCCTTAGCAAACCGGCCCGTGCCCCAGCAAATCCAGCCCACGCCCCAGCCGATCCCCAAGCAGCTACAGAGCTAAAAAATTCTCCAGCAGTTGGTAGCCTGACTGAGTCAAAACCGACTCAGGGTGGAATTGAACTCCCTCAATCGGATACTCGCGGTGGCGCACACCCATAACCACGCCATCTGGGGTTTGGGCTGTTACTTCCAGAACATCCGGCATAGTTGTGGGGTCTAGCACCAAGGAATGATAGCGGGTAGCTTCCAGCGGACAGTCAATGTCGTGGAAAATGCCTTTGCCGTCATGAGAGATTTCAGACGTTTTGCCGTGGCAGACACGGTCGGCTCGAATAACCTCGGCGCCAAATACCTGTCCAATGCTTTGATGACCTAAACACACACCCAGCACAGGACGCCTCCCCGTGAAATACCTGACTGCTTCATTTGAAACCCCCGCATTCTCGGGACGTCCAGGCCCTGGGCTGATAAGCACCATATCTGGATTCAGCTGGTCAAAATCGTCCTGCGTCAGCTTATTGTTGCGATAGACCTGTGGCTCGGCCCCCAAAGTGCCTAGATATTGCGCCAAAACATAGACAAAAGAGTCAAAATTATCCAGCACAAGCACCTTTTTTGCCATTTCCCCAGTGTAATGACAGGATTGGTTTTTGCTGAAGGTGCTATTTCAAGCTATTCTAAGAAGTATGAGTACACCCCCTAAACGAAAGCCCCAGGGAGGCAGGGTTACAGCCAAAGGCACCCAGTCGGGAGGTAAACGTTACACAGCCCCCATTCCCGACTCCGCCAAGCGAAGCCCCATTTGGGTTCCCATCCTGCTTTTCAGTTTTCTCGGCTTGGGAGCTGTGCTGATTATTTTGAACTACACAGGGTTGGTGCCAGGCGGGGAAGCTAGCAATGTCTATCTGCTGATTGGCTTGGGACTGATCCTTGGTGGCATCATTACAGCCACTCAACTGCATTAGCGGCTACGGACTGTCCAGCACGACAACGGCATCAGCGCAGCCACAGCGCCAGTCAAGCAACAACATCAGTCAATCGGGGCCACCAGCATCATTTCCTCTAGGCAGTGGCGGGGCGGTTCAGGGTCTTCAGTGGGGGCCACTGTCATCCGAACTTCGGCGCCGCAGATACCGCACCGATAGGTGATTGAGACTTTGCGCAACTCCCCTGCTGGTGGCGGGGCAGGCGGAGCTTGCACGAAAAACCGCAACGCCCAGATGCCGACTATCAAAATGGCTATGCCCACAGCACCTGCGATGACAATGTTGACAACAGTTCCCATATGAGATTTTTGGGTTTGGCTCTTTTAATGAATTCAGGCGTGCTAAAATGGGGTTTTGCCTTTACCATGCCCTTTTAGCGGGCTTTCATCGGCTGGTGCTTCTGCTATCCCAGCTGACGGGCACAACTTAAAGCTTACAAAGTGAGATTTTCCAGCACTGCAAGCAACTCCACCACCTTGAGGTAACGACAATGGAACAAAGCATGGATTTAGCCCTTCTGATCATTCGCTTGGCTATAGGCCTGACTATCTTCGGGCATGGCTACGCCAAAATTTTCAAGGGCGGCAAAATTACCGGCACCGCAGGGTGGTTTGACAGCATGGGCATGCGCCCCGGTGCTATGCACGCCACTTTGGCTGCTGGCGGAGAAGTGGCAGCTGGTCTTTGCTTCGCTGCGGGGCTGCTGACTAGCGTATCAGCTTTGGGAATCGTGGGTTTGATGAGCGTAGCTGGATGGATGGTTCACCGCAAAAATGGTTTTTTCATCATCAAGGACGGCTGGGAATACACCTTTATCTTGGCGATAACAGCTGTCGTGGTGGCCATGCTGGGCCCTGGAGACTGGTCTTTGGACAACGCCATCGGAATCGACGAAGACCTGGACGGCTGGACTGGACTAGTTGTGGCAGGGCTTGGCGGTCTTTCCGCAGCTACCTTGCTGTTGAGCATCTTCTACCATCCCCCCAGAGAGGAAAACGACAGAGAAGAAGCCCCCGCAGAGGCAGCCAACGAAGCAGAAACCCCCAGCAGCGAGGGAGAATCCTCCACTGAGGAAGCCAGCACAAACGAAACCGGCGCAGAAGAAGAAGCCCCCGAAGAAGCAGATACCAAAGTGGAAGCCAGCAGCTAAATCGCCGACTCCGCCAAGTCCCCCACTCCGCCAAGCTCGCCGACTCCGCAAACCTAACTAAGGGTTGCGCACTCTCCCCCGCAAGGCAGCAAAGGCCATTATCTGCGCCACCAACCCCACGCCCAGAATGGCCGCCAAACCCTTGCCCAAGGCAACTCCATCCCACTCCATAAACAGAGACCTCATCCCCTCCAACATATAGGTGACTGGATTCCAAGTCGCAACGCCAGCTAGCCAGCCCGAAAGGTCTTCCTGGGGCAGCCAGGCAGAAGTCAAAAACACAAACGGAAAAAATAGCAAAAATGAGTTGTTGACGGCAGTCGGGTTGCCGGTCTTCAGCGCAATGGCATAGGGGAAGCCGGTATACATCAAACCCCACAGCGTGCCGAACAAGATGAAGACGATAATTCCCAGCCCTCCTGTGGGGAAATCCACCCCTACGATTATTCCCAACCCCACCACAGGAAAGCACAGCGACAAGAACACCACCATGTCGGCCACCATCAACCCCAATAGCAGCGCAACTCGGTTGACAGGTGTGAGCAACAGGCGGTCAAAATAGCCTCCCTTGATGTCGGTCACCAAAGCTGCCGCCCGGCTCAGGTCTCCTGGTTCGCTTATAAATGTCGCTGCTTTGAAGGCTGCTGCTCTAAAGCTGTTTGTTGTCCGCTACCCATTAGCTACTGACCCGCCGCTACTCGTCGGCCGCCTCTGACGAAACTTCCACTTGCCGGTCAACTTCAATGCGGTCGCCTGTCAAACTGAAGAACACATCATCCAAAGTTGGCGTGTGCAGCGAAATGTTGGTCACGGGCAGCTCAGCCGCTGAAAGCGCCAAGGCCACCGGGCTGATGGTGGAGGCGCCATTGGAAGACGCAATAGCCAACTCCTCACCTTGAACGTCAACTCTCTCCACCCCTGAAAGCCCCTCCAAAACCTGCCTAGCTTTATCGGAGCTGATGTCCACATTCTCATCAAAGCCGCAATCCAAATTGACTACAATCACGTCGGTGCCCACTTGCCGTTTCAACTCCTTAGGCACATCATTGGCAACCAAGTGCCCCTGATTGAAAATGCCAACTCTGCCAGCCAACTCGTCAGCTTCTTCCAGATACTGGGTGGTCAGAAAAATAGTAACCCCCATCTGTTTGTTCAAATGCCGGATTTCATCCCAAACTCTGACGCGGCTGGTCGGATCCAAGCCAGTCGTGGGCTCATCCAAGAACAACACCGAAGGGCTATGAATGAGCGCAATAGCCACATCCAAACGACGTTTCATCCCGCCCGAATAGGTGCCCACCTTGCGGTCTATGGCATTCATCTCCAAAATAGGAGCAAGCTGTTCTATGCGAGCCTTTATCTCACTGGACGACAAGCCGTAGTAACGCCCCTGGATGCGCAGCAGTTCCAGCCCAGTCATCTTTTCGTCCAAGGCTGTGTTCTGGAGGGCTGCGCCGATACGCTTGCGCACCTGGTGGGGATGGCTGGCTACATCAAAACCTGCCACTATAGCTCTGCCAGAAGTTGGACTGAGCAGGGTGCACAGCATACGCACGGCGGTTGTTTTGCCAGCTCCGTTAGGGCCTAAAAACCCATAAATTTCTCCCGTATGAACTTCCAGCGACAGCTTGTCAACAGCTTTCAAATCGCCAAAATGACGTGAGAGTTCATCAGCAATTATGGCTTCTGTGCCAGCCACGTTCAAATCGTCAGACATCAAAGTTCAGTCTATAGCTGCGTGGCACGGATGGAAAATTGGCAGAAGCGCAGACAGAAGTGGAGCTGATGGGACTCGAACCCACGACCCCCTGCTTGCAAAGCAGGTGCTCTAGCCAGCTGAGCTACAGCCCCAGTGCCTCTCCCTTTCCCCAGTGCATTCCCCCTGCACCTCTGAGGAGGGCGGGCAAATGGGTGTTTGGCAGCAACGCTCTCTTGGCGAAAGCTTAAGCTGAGCGCCAAAGCGTTGGCTACGCCAAACCCCTTGCAAAGATAAGCCTACCGCGAAAAGCCAAAACTGGCCACGAAAACCGCAAATTGGATGATCCATTTTCTGAGAACTGGTGTATTTGACTTGCTTTGGCTGGCATGGTTGAATGCGTGTTTCAAAGAGCGATGCATGTGTATAATGTCATTAACAGG
>JAPYNY010000062.1 GCA_028283145.1 Candidatus Hopanoidivorans cymbastelae | reverse complement strand
ACACGGCTGCGCCCAGCCCTATTCCCCTATCTTGGCATACCCAGAATTTCTTTGGCTTCAGTGGGAGTAGCTGGGCGGCGGCCTAGGCTTTCGCACAGATCCACTGCCCGTCTGAGTTCAGACAGGTTGCTTTCGGCCGTGGGGTTGTCTTCCAAGCCAACTCGCAAATGCCCGCCCCGCTCCACCGCCATAGCAGCAATTTCAGTGTCTAGCAGCGAGCCTGTTATCACGGTAACGGCCCACACCAGCGGAGCGTCCCCCAGCATGGCCAGATACATCTCCAGCGACTCTGGCAGCGGCGGAGCACTGAAAAGTGCGCCTTTGTGATCTGGGAAGTAGCCCGCGTCTCCTGTGAAATAGAACTTGGAAAATGTGCCCGGTGGCAGCTTCCCCGCGGCATGATAAGCCAACGGCGCTCTGAAAAATCCCGGCTCATACATCGCCATATTCGGCCCGATCCGCAGCTCGGTGCAACGCTCCATCACATAGCGGATGTCGCTGGGGCTGTTGATATAGACATAACCCTCCGGCTTGGGCAGACCATCGGCTCCCAGCCCGGCTAGGTTCACCGAGCCAGGGTCAAACGCCCCGCAGTGAATCACGCCAGCATTGGCCAGATGCTCATGATGCCCCCAGCGCTCCTGAATGGTGGCACCCCCGCTCAAGGTGGGATACAGAATCGCATCAGGGCGAGAGTCCAACACGGCTTCATAGGCATCCTGGTATTCCTTGGCCAGGGCTTTGGAGTCCGTCTGGTCGCGGTAGCTGGACGTAGCGTGAGAGTGGATCATGGCCGCGCCTTCCTCAAAGCAGGCGATGGCTTCGGCGGCAATCTCCTCAGGGGTTTCGGGGACGGTGGGATTGCGGTCTTTGCGGGTGATGCCATTGATGGCTACTTCAATGATGACTGGTGAATTGTTCATGGCTGGTTACCTGGGTTGGGGTTGGGGGCTAGGTGGGCTGAGAGGGCGCGGGTTATATTTCCTATAGTACTCAACTGGCAGGGGTGAGCCTGAGTTGCAGCGGGTGCCCAAGTTAGCCAGAAGAAATGTTCTAGCCCGCCGTTGAAGGGGCGCCGTTACAACTCGTTGGTCAGACGTAAGGCTCGGCGCACCCAAACGGCACCTAGATAGACCGCGATTGCAACCGAATCCCCCAGCAGAATCCAGCGCATGCTGACGTGCTCGGCAATAATTCCGTGAATCAGCACCGCCAAAGGCATGAAGGCACCGAACATCATCATCCACAGGCTCATCAGTCGGCCCCTGAATTCGTCTCCCGCCCGGGTCTGGAGCTGCGTGATAAGTGACGAGCTGACGAAGACAAAGAAAAATCCGCAGAGACTTATGGTGATGACGCCGAAAGTCAAGTTCGGCGCACCTGCCAGCAGCGCAACGCATATCGCCAACCCGCTGTAGCCGACCAGCACCAGGCGCACGCTTGAGACTGCACTGCCGATGCTGAGCAGAACGCTGCCGCCCATCACCGAGCCGATGCCAAAAGCTCCCGCCAGAAGCCCAAAACCGCCTGCTTCGGCTTCAAAAACATCGCGTGCGATGACTGGCACCAGCCAATTCAGCGGCGACAGCACAATCGACAATATGGAAGCAGACACCAGCAGGGCGATGATGCCTTTGTTGCGCCTGGCGTATTGGGCTGCCTCTATGAACTCAGCTGTTCTACTGGAGCTAGCGCCGTTCGGAGGGGCGGGCGCAGGGTGCGCTGTCATCATCCCCAACACCAAGATCATCAGAACGAAACTTACAGTGTTGATGACGAAAACCGCCCCTTCGCTTGAGACGTTGATGATGAAGCCGGCAGCCAACGGCCCCACGGCACGGGAGATATTCCACTGGGTGGAGTTCATCACCACTCCGTTGCGCAGGTCTTTTTCGGAAACTAGCTCGGGGATGATGGCTTGTTGGACGGGCGCTCCCAGCGAAGCCACGCAGCCGTTCAGAAGCGAAAAGGCGATTAGCACCCAGTAGGGCGCGGCATCGGCAATGACGGCAACTGCCAAGGCTGCCGCCACAATGGTCTGCATGATTATGGTCAACACCATCAGCCGCACCCGCGACATCCGGTCGGCCAGAGTGCCTCCCAAGGGGCTGAACACCAGCAACGGCAGGGTGCCGACTGTGACGACCAGGCTCACTCTGAGCGGGCTGTCGGTGGTGGTCTCGGTCAGCCAGCCGATGGCCGCAAGATACATCCAAGTGCCAGTGTTGGAGACCACCGAAGCCAGCCAAAACAGCCGATAGTCGCGGTAGCCGAGCGGCTTTATGGCGTGCGGAAGGGAGTTGTAGATTTTCGTGGGGACAGCTTTGGGGAGGCTGAGCACTGGTGCTTTTGGGGCGGATGCGTTTTTTGTAACCGCTGGCGTCTCTTCCACTTGGGACATAGCTAAAAATAACAATTCTACCAAGCAGTGCGCGCAGAAAGCCTGGGCGGGCCAGCGTGCCCGACAATCGGCTGTCAATCAGCGGAGGTAACCTGCGAGCCAAAAGCCTCTAGCCAATAATATTAAGACTTGAATATGAACCAACCTTCCAACTCATCAGCCCCCGATAACCCGCTATCATCCGCCAGTTTGCCGTCGCCCGACAACTTGCCAGCCCCCAGCGACAACCAGCCTCCCGCCCACTCGCTGTCCCCCACCGACTTGGTGCTTTCCTCGGCAACCTTGGGCTTTCCCTTGCCTTCCGAGCAAATTCCCCTGGCTGCCAAATATGGTTTCTCCGCCATTTGTGTGCGCACCGCAGAATGGAAGGCCGAAAGACAGCGAGGCACCACCAACCAGCAGTTGCGCCAGATGATTGCCGACGCTGGGCTTGTAGCGGCCGACATAGATTGTCTGGCTCCAATTCTGGGCAGCGGCGAGCCGGCACCCGAATTCTTTGGAGCCACGCAAGACGATGTGTTTGCCTGCGCCGAAGGTCTGAGAGCTCGCTCGGTCAATCTGGTGCTGCAAAAGAACAGCTCTGAGTCAGCACCCAAGACCAAAGCCGAAATGATGGAAGCCGCCGCCCACGACTGCGCCAGAATGGCGGCGCGTGCTGCCGAAATTGGGGTGCTGATTCACCTTGAGCCAGTGCCTTTCATGGACATCAAAGACGCGGTGATGGCTTTGGAAATCGTTGCTCAGGTGGGGCATCCAAATCTTGGCATTCAAGTTGACAGCTGGCACCACCTGAGAGGGCCACTGGCTGGCGCGCCTAAAACTCAGGTGACGGCCGCTAGCATGCTGGCTGCCTGTGAGACTTTGGCGCAGTTGGATGGGAGCAAGATTTTGGCTGTCCAGATTTGCGACTCAGGGCCACAGCAAGGCCATCCCTTTGATGACACTATGAAACGCCGGCTCCTGCCCGGCGAAGGGGAATTCCCCCTAGTGGAGTTTGTGAGCGCTCTGCGACAAGCGGGGTGTCGGGCACCGGTGTCGGTGGAAGTCTTTGCCGACGCCCAAACGCCAGAGCAACAAGACCACACAGCCCGAAAAGCTGCTGCGCAAACCAGGGCGATCTTGGAAGCGGCTGGGAGCTTCTCCGGAGGCTAGCAAAACTGGGGGGAGCGTGGTGGAAGAGTGGGTGGGCGTAGGCAGAAAGCGCTTCAGCCCGCAGTGACGGCGAGGAGCGATTTTAGGAAATCAACACCCTTGGTTTACCTTATTTGAATGGACTTCTCAGGCTTCATTTCAACAGTTGCCAATATCGCCTCAACCGTGTTTTTGGGCATGGGCCTGCTTATCGGCTGGGCCATCGCTTTGCGGGCTCAAGCACGGGAAAGGATACAGGATGCCAAAAACGCAATCCGTTCTCTTGCCCAGGTCTTCTTTGAAGCCAGCGAAGAAGCCCTTGCCACAATTGGCTTTGACATGTATTTCCGCCGCCCGCGATTTTCTTCCTGGAAAAAATCTAGATGGGACATTACCATAGTCGTGTGCAACCGAATAACTAGAAATGTAGATGTATCCTTCATGTTTTCCAATGCTAAGAACAAGAGCACAGCAGTTGAAAATGCAATGCTGGCTATTTCTACTAAAATGAAACTGCGGCCAGAGGAAAAAACTAAAATTGACAGCAGAGTTGCTGAAGAAACTCAAATCAATTATGACTTAGACGACATTTTTGTAATGCTCTTTGTACTTGACAAAAAGGCCTAGGAGGACCAAATGACAGACCAAACACCAACCCCCAAAACCCAACCAGACAACCCCCAAGAAACCAAAGCAGAAACCAAAAAACCCTACCGCAAAGTCACAATAATCCACCACCCAAAAAGAAAACCAATCCCCCGCAGGCACACCCGCTACCCCAGCTGAAACCCCAAGCAGCCTAGGAGGGAGTTAGCTGCTATCCGACAAACTCAGCCAGCCCGATGCTTCTGGCTTGGTCTTGGTCTTCTCTGTATTTTAAGACAGCACCCAATGTCAGGTCTGCATTTTTCAAGTTCAACTCATCTGCTCCCAACACACCTAGGGCATTGGCCCAAGAGATACTTTCGGCCACGCTTGGGGGTTTGTAGAAATTAGCCTCCCGCAGGCGGGCTGTGGCATGTGAAACTTGCCGAGCCAAAGACTCGCTCACTCCTTTGGATCGCAACGCCACGATAGCCACCTCGCGCTCCAAATTAGGATGTTCCACCCAATGGTAAAGACAGCGACGGCGCAGCGCGTCATGGATGTCCCTGGTTCTGTTGGACGTGATGATGCATATTGGCGGGTCGTGGGCGGTGAAAGTTCCAATCTCAGGCACAGTAACCGACCAGTCCGACAGCACTTCCAACAAAAACGCCTCAAATTCGTCATCGGCCCGGTCAATTTCGTCAATTAGCAAAATTGGCACAGGAGCGAAAGCTGAGCCGGGAGGTTCCCCCGCAGCAGATGAGCCAGTGCCAGATGAAAAACTGCTGGCAGCAGACCAGTTAGGCAGAATCGCCTGCAATAGCGGTCGCTTGATCAAAAACCGCTCGGAATACAAG
>JAPYNY010000061.1 GCA_028283145.1 Candidatus Hopanoidivorans cymbastelae | reverse complement strand
TGTTTGAATGCAACGAAGCCTTTGCGCCCGTAGTTCTAGCCTGGATGAAAGACTGCCATATCCCGCATGAAAAGGTAAACGTCAACGGCGGGGCCATTGCCTTGGGGCATCCTTTGGGGTGCACCGGGGCACGCCTGATGACCACCTTGCTGCATGAGCTGCATCGCACAGGCGGGCGTTACGGCCTGCAGACCATGTGTGAAGGCGGCGGGCAAGCCAACATTACCATTTTGGAGCGGCTCTAGCTGGGGGGATCTCTAGCTGGGGGGGGTTGCCTAGGGAAACTTGGCCCGGGGAGCCTAGCTCGGAGCAACATGGCCCCGAGGGAGGAGACTAGCCCTAGGATTGCCTAGCCGCAGGCGTATCCTGCCTATGCCCGGCTCCGACTGGCGGCAGGTTCTCCTCTTTGAAACCAGCGACCCCGTAAATGGCCCCGTAAATTATGCCAAAACGACTGGATCGCACCACCCTTGACGGCCCGTATCCACCCAGCGATGCCCTGAGGCGACAACAGCAGGAAAACCACCAGCAACAAGCCAAACAGAAAGTTGCTGAATGACCCAGGGTTGAACAATCCCGGTTCTATGCCGGAGGAAGATACCAGCTTTTTATCCCAAATGGGGATGTTGAAATCAAACCAGTGGGTATAGGTTTTGATCGTCTCAGGCAGCACGGTAAGCAAGAACGCTCCGATGATGGCCCCATAGACTGTAGCCACGCCCCCCACCACAATGATGGCCACGAACTGAATGGAGACAAACAACTCCAGCAACGGCTCCGTAGGGGTCAAAAATCGCTGATGAACAGCCAACACAGCACCCGCCGCTGATGCCATAGCGCTAGACAGCACAAACGCAGCGATCTTGTATTGAGCGCTGCTCACACCTAAAACTTCGGCTGCCGTGTCTCTGTCTCTCACGGCTTGCATGGCACGCCCAGGCCGGCTGCGCACCACATTTCTGGCTATCAGCGCAAACGCCCCCACCATGATCCAAGCCAGATAGAACAACCCCTCCTCACGGGTGAAAGTGTGCCCGAAAATACGCAAATCCGCAAAATTCAGCGGCCCCAAACCGAGGTCTGCCCCGCTGGTGGAGATGCCGTCATTGCCTCCCGTAACGCTTTCCCAATTTCTCACCACGTGGGCCGTGAAAAACAGCAGAGCCAAACTGATCACCACCAAATAATCCCCCTTCACCCGCAAGGCAAACGGGCCGATTATGGCACCGACAGCAGCCCCGAAAACGCCAGCTAGCGGCAGCCAGACAATCATCCACAGGCCCTGCGTGGCGCCAAAATAGGCTGCCACATAGCTTCCGACGGTCAAAAAAGCAGCATGTCCCAGCGAAACTTGGCCCGTATAGCCAGTCAGCAAATTCAGACCGATGGCTGCCGCTGCGAACACGCCAGTTGACACTAAAACCGTCGTCCAAAAGTCGTTGTCTGCCAAGACTGGATAAAAGATGATGATCAGGGCTATCGCCAAGGTGGAAAATTTAGTGTCCAGGCCGGGCAACAGCGCAATGGGCTTGAGTTGGGCGTGCTGCGGGCTTGGCTGAGCATCCAGATGTGCGTCATGTCCGCCCTGTTCACCCTTGGCCTGCGGTGCCGAACTGGAACTCACAGCTAGCTCCTTTCCACCGTCTTGGTGCCGAAAAGCCCGTGGGGTCGCCACAGCATGATGGGCAGCAACAATAAATATGGCACCACTGTCTCAAATCTCTCGCCTAGCCAGTCATAATCCAGGTAGCCATCCACCAGCACCTCAGCCAAACCGATGATCAAGCCGCCTGCCACAGCCCCTCCGGTTGAATCCAAACCGCCCAAAATCATGGCCGGGAAAGCCCGCAAGGCCACATAGCCGACAGCCGGAGTCAAGGCGCCCCCGCCGGTGCGAACAGTCAAAATCATGCCCGCCACCGTTGCCACTACCGCTGCCACCGCCCACGACATGGCATAGGAAACCCCGATGCGTACCCCCTGCGCTGAGGCAACTTCAGCATCCAACGCAGTCGCACGCATCCCCAAGCCCACACGGGTGCGCTCAAAAAACAAGAAGAACGCCACCAGCAGCACCATCGCGCTGCCCACCGCCCAAAAGTCAATATGGCGGATGGTTACGTCCCCGATGTCCACCTTGCCGCTGCTCCAAGGCAGGTTGAGCACATAGCCCGGCTCAGACCAAATGGAACGCACAATCTGGTCAATGATGATCAGCAAGGCCAGCGTGACCATAATGGCGCTGAACACGGGCTTGCCCAGCATTTTGCGCATGACGACCCGCTCAATCAAGACACCAACCCCCGCCATCAGCACCAAAGCAAACAGCAGGGCCAACCCAAAGGGCAGATCGTATTCCTCCTTGAATTGATACAGAACATAAGTCCCCAGCAAAACCAGCGAACCCTGTGCCAAGTTGAAAACCCCGGTCGCCTTGTAGATCACCACAAAACCCAACGCCAAAATGGAATAAATGCTGCCCAAAGCCAAGCCTCCCACCACAAACTGAAGAAACTTTTCCAGCCCGTCGTTGCCGTCCGCCAGCACCGAAATCAGCGCCAGCACAAACAGGCTGACCAGCAGCCACAGGGCCACCGCAATCTGGCGGGCTTTAGTTGACGGCCCGGTCATTTCCGTAATCAAGCTAGCTCAACTCCAATCAGCGCCCAAGTAGGCTTCAATCACAGTTGGATGCGTCACGACTTCGGCTGGACTGCCCACCACCACAACTTGCCCGAAATTGATGGCGCAAACTCTGTCGGCCAGCTGTTGCACCATGTGGACGTCATGTTCCACCAGCACTATGGTGATGCCCAACTGTTGGCTCACATTTCGCAGCAGGTTTGACATCTGTTCCGTCTCATCGTCGTTCATGCCCGCCACCGGCTCATCCAGCAGCAGAAGATTTGGCTCCGATACCAGTGCCCGCCCCAACTCAACCCGCTTCTGCGCACCGTAGGGCAGCACGCCCACAGGCAGCTTGGCCACCTCAGACAGCCCTAGCAACTCAATAATCTCAGCGCACTCTAGGCGATGCTTGACTTCTTCGCGTCTTGCCCGGCCAAACCACAAAGCTGCGGTGAGGTAGCCCGTGCGCATCAGCCTGTGTCGTCCCAACATGAGGTTGTCGCTGACATTCAAGTTGTTGAACAGAGCCAGATTTTGAAATGTACGCGCCACGCCCAGCTTGGCTACCGCCGTCGGGCGACGGCCGACGATCGGCTTGTCGCTGAGGTGGATTTGACCCTCGGTGGGCAAATAAATCCCGCTGATGCAATTGAACAAGGATGATTTCCCCGCTCCGTTGGGGCCAATGATGCCAAACAACTCACCCGCCTTCACTTCAAAGCTGACGTCGTCCAAAATTGTAATTCCCCCGACACTGAAGCTCACATTGCTAATTTTCAGGGAGCCTCCGCGGCTGAAGCTGTCGCTGGCCGCACCTTCGTGGCTGGGTGCAGCCCTGGCAACTCTACCGCTAGGTCCGCCCTCAACGGCTGAGGAACTTTTATGGGCAGTTGAAGAAGACATACTCATGATCTCTCTGATTTAGTCTTTGACTCGCTGGTGCCGCCACCCAAATACAACTCAAGTATGTCTCTGTCGGCCCGCAACTCCTCTGACGGGCCTTCCTGAGCCACTTTGCCGTGGCGAAAAATATAGGCATAATCGCTCAGCGACAGGGCCATGGCCGCATTTTGCTCCACTAGCAGCACCGTGGTGCCATCGGTTGAAATATCTGAAATGATGCCGGCGATCTGCCGGGCGATGATGGGGGCCAAACCCAATGAAGGCTCATCCAGCACAATCAGACTGGGGTCGCTCATCAAGGCTCGCGCAATGGCCAACATTTGCTGTTCTCCCCCAGAGAGATAGCCGGCTACGGAGTTTCGCCGCTCACCCAGCACGGGAAATTGGGTGAAAAGATGCTCCTTGAGGTCGTGGGTGGCCCGGCGGTTACGCACTGAAATGGCGCCTACATCCAGGTTTTCTTCAACTGTCAGTTCCGAGAAAATCCTGCGCCCCTCCAGAACTTGTCCCACACCCAGCCGCACAATTCGCTGCGGAGCCAGTTTGTCTGCCGGCTGGCCCCAGAGATGATACGAACCCTGGGAAATTGCGCCGCCGTTGAAACCCAGCAGCCCACAAATAGTGCGCAGAAAGGTTGTCTTGCCAGCGCCGTTGGCTCCCAGAATGGCCACTACCTTGCCTTGGGGCACTTCCAGATTGACGCCTTGGAGCGCCTTGATGGAACGCTGGTAACTGACGTGCAAATCTACAACTTTTATGGCCAGATGATTGCGCTCATCAGCGGCCGCCCGTTCAGATTTTTTTAGCAAGGTTGCCACTTGTAGCGATATTAGCCAAAATCAAGTGCCTAACTGCGCTATCAAGCTAAGTTAGGCTAAATTCTGCAAGACTTTGTAGCCGCTGCCGCCACAAAATCCCCACCAATCGGATGCTGCCATGACCCAAGAAATCCTGAAAACCGACACTGTTGAAAGAGTTCGTCTGATTACGTTGAACCGCCCTGATTCAGCCAATGCCTTCAATGATGCTCTGCGTGCCGCCGCCACTCAAGCACTTCTGGAAGCTGACCAAGACGACAAAATCGGGGCTGTTGTGCTGACAGGAGCGGGAAGGTCTTTCAGCGCTGGAATTGACCTGCGGGAACTTGCCAATATAACTGGCAGCGACATCGGCAAGCACAGCGCCGCCGCCGGACACGGGGACAGCCTTGGCAACTCCTGGCAACTCCTGCAGGTGCTGGAGACATTTTCCAAACCTCTGATCATGGCGGTCAACGGCTCAGCCGTAGGCTTGGGCACTACCATGCTGGGTTTTGCGGATCTGGTTTTTGCTTCTGAGTCGGCTCGTTTCAAATGTCCGTTCACAGAGTTAGGGGTGGGTGCCGAAGCTGCCTCCACTTGGCTGCTGCCACAACTCATGGGCTGGCAAAATGCCATGTGGCTGCTGCTGAGTTCTGAGTGGGTGGATGCCGCCCAAGCTAAGGAGTTGGGCTTGGTATTCCAAGTCTGCGCCCATGATGAATTTATTTCGCAAGCACTTGCGGCCGCTCAAGCCATAGCCAGCAAAGACTTAGCCGCAGCCATAACCATCAAGCAAACCATGATAGCCTGGCGCAAGCTGCCGATTGAGCAAACCCTGAAGCGAGAAGGCACTGCCTTTATGGAGCTTATTGCCGCCAAGCAAACCACACAGCATGATTGAATATTTTCATCCTGCGGTCGGGCAATGGTTCAACAGACAATTCCCACACGGCCCCACTCCGCCCCAGCAACAAGCCTGGAAACGTATAGCTGACGGACACAATACCTTGCTGGCAGCCCCGACTGGCTCAGGCAAAACTCTCGCATCTCTGCTGATTGCCATCGATCAGCTTTACAGGCAGCACGCCAGCAGCGACCTCGGCAGCAGCCACAGCAGCCAGCCCAGCGGCGACCACAACAAGGACACCTCCGCCAACTCCCAATCCAGCAACACGGGCGAAGCTGACCCCCCAGAGCAAGTTCAGGTAGTTTACGTCTCCCCACTGAAAGCCCTGGCTACCGACATCAGTCAAAACCTGGAACGCCCGCTCCAAGAGATTGCCGAATGCGCCCGAGAGCTAGGCCTGGAGCCCCCCAAGCTGTCGGTTTTTGTGCGTTCAGGCGACACGCCCCAAACCGAGCGCTTGGCAATGTTACGCCGACCTCCCACCTTTGTCATCA
This sequence comes from Candidatus Hopanoidivorans cymbastelae, assembly GCA_028283145.1. GTDB lineage: Bacteria > Actinomycetota > Acidimicrobiia > Acidimicrobiales > Hopanoidiivorantaceae > Hopanoidiivorans > Hopanoidiivorans cymbastelae. The sequence continues at coordinate 42,681 of JAPYNY010000061.1, read as the reverse complement.
CCACGCCGGAGTCGTTCTATCTGCTGCTGACGGCTGAAAAAAGCCGTGAGATGTTGCGCACCACCAAGCTGGTCATCGTAGATGAGATCCATGCCGTGGCACGAGATAAAAGAGGCAGCCATCTAGCTCTATCGCTGGAACGGCTGGAACACATCTGCCACCAGCCGCCCCAGCGAGTTGGCCTGTCGGCCACACAACGCCCGCTGGACAAAATAGCCAGCCTGCTGGTGGGCGCCAACCGACCCTGTGAGATCATTGACGCCGGACACCAGCGCAACCTTGACTTGGCCCTGCACCTCCCCGACACCGAACTTGAAGCCGTGCCGTCCCACGAACAGACCCGAGAGGTGCTGGCTCACATAGCCGAGTTGACCCGTCAACACCACACCACACTGGTATTCGTCAACACCCGGCGCATGGCCGAACGCATGGCCCACCAGCTAGCTGAGATTCTGGAAGACGACCAAGTAGCCGCACATCACGGTTCGCTCTCCAAGGAGCGTCGCCAGCTAGTGGAAAGTCGCCTGCGCTCTGGCAACTTGAGGGTGCTGGTAGCCACGGCATCGCTTGAACTGGGCATAGACATCGGGCCTGTGGAGTTGGTCTGTCAGCTGGGCTCGCCCCGCAGCATCGCGGTTTTCCTTCAGCGCGTGGGCCGTTCAAATCACAGCCGTTACGGCACTCCCAAAGGTCGGCTCTTCCCCCTCACCCGCGATGAGCTGGTGGAATGCGCCGCCCTGCTGCGCGCCATCAAACAGGGGAAGCTGGACGCGGTTGAGCCGCCTGTCGCCCCCCGAGACATCCTGGCCCAGCAAATTGTGGCCGAATGTGCGGCTGAGACTTGGCAAGCTGATGAGCTGTTTCAGTTGGTGCGCCAAGCTGCCCCCTACAACACGCTGTCTTCAGATGAATTCAACCAAGCTGTGGAGTTTGCCTCCCAGGGTGTGCTCTGCGGGCACGGGCCCAAAGGCGCCTACATCCGCTGGGACAAACTCAACGGGGAGCTGTCGGCCAGGCGCGGAGCCAGACTGGCAGCCATCACCTCTGGGGGAGCCATCCCCGACGTAGCCGACTACAGAGTTGTGCTAGACCCTGACGACACTTTCATCGGCACCGTCCACGAAGACTGGGCTGTGGAATCGATGGCAGGCGATATTTTCCTGCTGGGAACGCACTCCTGGCGCATCCGGCGGGTGGAAAACGGCATTGTGAGGGTTGTAGATGCCGAAGGCGCCCCGCCAACTTTGCCCTTCTGGCTGGGCGAAGCCCCCGGCCGCACCGCAGAGTTGAGCCAGGAAGTAGGCCAGTTGCTGGAAGAGATTGAAGCACACTTTCAGCACTCTCCCGCCAACTTGGCCCAAGCCCAGCAAATGCTGGAAACTGAATGTGGCATCTCCTCAGACGCCGCCAGCTTCCTCCTGAGCTATCTTTCAACCAGCCGTTCTTTGCTGCAAACCCTCCCCAGCCACCAGCGCATAGTGGTGGAGCGCTTTTTTGATGAGACAGGCGGCATGCAGCTGGTCGTCCACAACCCCCGTGGCAGTCGGATAAACCGGGGTTTAGGGCTGGCTCTGCGCAAGCGCTTCTGCCGAACTTTTGACTTTGAGCTTCAAGCTGCAGCCAACGACAACGCTATCGTGCTCTCCCTGGGCCCCCAGCACAGCTTTCCGCTGGAAGACATTGCCCGCTATGTTACTTCCGATACCGTGGAGGACATTTTGGAGCAGGCAGTCCTGCCGACCCCCATTTTCACAGCCCGCTGGCGTTGGAATCTGAACCGGGCGCTGACCGTCCTGCGCTTCAAACGAGGCAAGCGCAACCCGCCTCAAATTCAGCGCATGGAAGCCGATGATGTGATGGCGGCTGTCTTTCCGTCTTTGGCGGCTTGTCAAGACAATGCGCTGGGGCCGACCATTGAAATACCCGACCATCTGCTGGTGCGCCAAACCGTGGACGATGCCCTGAGGGAAGCCTTGGACATCAGCCGCCTGACTGCGTTGCTGCGAGACATTGAGAACAACTCGGTGGAAATGTGTTTTGTGGATACTTCGGAGCCGTCACCGTTATCGCATGAAGTGCTGAACGGCAAGCCCTTTACCTATTTGGATGATGCTCCCCTGGAAGAGCGGCGCACCCAGGCGGTGGTGATGAGACGTGGCCTGGACCCGAGCTTGATTGCCAACCTTGATAGCGGAGCCATTGAGCGAGTCAGAGCAGAAGTCAAGCCCGATCCCAGAGATGCCAACGAGCTGCACGATGTGCTAATGTGGCATGTGGCTCTGGCGGAGCGCGAGGAGTGGAACTTGTGGTTTGAGGAGTTGGCGGGGCAGAAACGGGCAGTGGCTTTGGATCTCGATGAGGAGACCGACGATGAGGCCAAGGATAAGACTGTGCTTTGGTGCCCGGCCGAGTTGGCACCTGAGGTGATGGCATTGTGGCCGCAAGCGCGGGATGCCGGTGTTGGCCAGGACGAGCCAAACCCAGCCAGTTTTGATTCAACCGACACGCCCGCTGGTCCCGCCACGACCGCCACTACAGACCCGGCCGAAAGTCCCGATTCGCACGAAAGTCCCGATCCAGCCGACACCGCCATCCGCCTAGTGCGAGGCCACTTGGATTCCGCTGGCCCCATCACCATCAAAGAACTTGAGCAAACTAGCCGGCTGCAACCAGCCCAAATTAAATCTGCCCTAGCACAACTTGAGGCCCAAGGCTACGCCCTCCAAGGCCATTGGGAAGCCAAGTCCACCGCAACCGAAGCGGTCGCAGCCCAGTGGTGCTCACGTCGCCTGCTGCAGCGTATCTACCATTACTCCAAAAAAGAACGCCGCCGCAAAGTCGAGCTAGCCACAGCCCAAGATTTCATGCGCTTCTTGTTGCGCTGGCAGCACGTAGCTCCCGAATGCCAAGTCAGGGGATTGGCGGGTTTGAGCAAAATCATCGCTCAGCTGCAGGGCTGGGAGATGCCGGCTGTGGCTTGGGAAGAGGAAGTGCTGCGTCGACGCGTCAAGGGCTACAGCCCAGACATGCTGGACCAACTTTGCCTCTCAGGTGAGATTGCCTGGGGTCGCCTCAGCATCAGCGCCCGCGCCGAGTCGCAAGACAAGGCCAATTCAGTTTTCGGGCCGTCTAAGACCACCCCCATTACTCTTTTGCTGCGTGGCGATCTGGGCTGGCTGCTAGAGTCTGTCAGGAGCACAACCGCGCCGCTTTGGCCCACTTCAGGCGCCACCGCTGAAATCCTGGAAATCCTCCAAACCAAAGGGGCGCGATTTCTAGCCGAACTGGCAACCGACACCCACCGATTGCCTGAAGATCTGGAGAACGGACTGCGAGACGGCATCGCCAGAGGGTTGCTGACTTCGGACAGCTTCAGCTCTTTGCGACTGCTGTTGAAAAACAGCTACGCCAGACATACCAGAGGTCGCCGTAGCAACTATCCCAGGTATCCCAGCAACCGGTTGCACTCAGTTGTGGGTGCCAGATCTGCGATGAGCGGCTACGCTCCCGGCTCAGTCAACGCCAAACCAGTTGGGGTCAGCCCAGTCGCCCCCGGCACAGACGGCATCGGCCGAGTTGCATCCAGCCCGGCCAATTCCAGCCCCCGACTCGCCCAAACATCGGGGCGGCCTTGGTCTTTTTTGCGCTCAGCAGGTTCTAGCCAGACAGACCAGCATTACTGGGGAGCTCAAGGTCGGTGGGTGCTGCTGACGCCAACCCAGCCCGACAACTCAAACCCCAACCAGCCAGAACAGCTCTACACTCAAGACGCCGATGAACTAGCTGAAATCTTCGCCGAGCAACTGCTCAGACGCTGGGGCATTGTCTTTCGCGACCTATTCGTGCTGGAAAACTGTTCCATCCCGTGGCGTGAAATCTTGTGGGCTTTCAGGCGACTGGAGGCCAGAGGCGTCATCCAGGGGGGCAGGTTTGTCTCGGGCTTTACTGGCGAGCAATTTGCCCTGCCGGCAGCCACCGATGAGCTGCGCTTTGTCAAAAAACGCCCCCGCACTGGCGAAAAAGTCACCGTCAACGCAACCGACCCGTTGAATTTGACAGGAATTCTGACTGGCACAGAACGCATCCCGGCAATCCACACCCGTCAAGTTGTCTATACAGATGGCGCCCCAAGCTTGTAAATTTTGAAAGCGAGCTCCGCCCAAAACTAAATTGAGAAAGTAACCATGACTACCACCCAACAGCCAGTCCCAAGCTCAGACACCCAGCAACTGCGTGACAAGCATTTAGCCGAAGCCCAAGCCAACCTGTGCGGTGCAGGCAGATTCTTTGAACTGGTGGAAGAAGACGTCTTGGGCCGGCGATATGAAGTCTTTGCCAACCGGCATAACTCCGTGCGAGACCTGCTGGCATCAGCTGAGCAGTTTGGCGACCGCGAGTATCTGGTGCTGGAAAACCAACGCCTCACTTTTGCTGAGACAATCCACCGAGTCAACTCCGCCGCCCAGGCACTCAAGCAAGATTGCAACATCCAAAAGGGCGACCGGGTAGCTATTTTGGCGGCCAACTGCCCCGAGTGGGTGATCGCATTTTTGGCCACAGTCAGCATCGGAGCCATTGCGTCGGCTTTCAACGGCTGGTGGACACCGGCTGAGATTGAATACGGGATCAACCACAGCCAGCCCAAGCTGCTGATTGGCGACGCCGCTCGCCTAGCCCGCTTGGAACACGTCAACTCTGACGTGCCGGTCATCAATATGGATCAAGATTTTGCTTTGCTTCAGCGCCACGCGCCCGATGCTCCAGCCCCCAACGATGCAATTGATGAAGACGACCCCTGTCTCATCCTCTACACCAGCGGCACCACCGGGCAACCCAAAGGCGCGCTGATCTCCCACAGGGCTTTAGTCGGCTTCGTCCAAACCACCCTCTGCAACGGGGCCATCAGAACCGTAGCTGAAATGGCCTTGGCCGAGGAGCTGGCCGCTGCCAATTCGCAAGCTGCGGGCGACAGCCAAACAGGCAACCGCCAAACAAACGATGACGACAGCCCGCCAAGCAGCAGCCAGACCAGCCGCGCCCAACCAAGCGACAACCAAAGCCCAAAACCCCAGCCACCCACCCAATCCATTACGCTCGGCACTTCTCCGCTGTTTCACGTCTCAGGGCTTCATGCCGGGCTGCTGCTCAACTTGTCAACTGGAGGCAAAATCATCTACCGCCGCGGCCGCTTCGATCCTCAAGACGTGCTGCGCCTCATCCAGGAAGAAAAAATCACCAGCTTTTCGGCTATCGGCAGCATGGGGTCGCGGGTCGCCAGGCACCCTAGCTTCGGCGAATACGACATTTCCTCTATCCGCCAAATCGGTTCAGGGGGCTCTCCCACTTCCCCCGCCCTCCAAGAACTGCTGCGCGACAGCTTCCCCAACGCGGCTCATTCCATGGGCACCGGCTACGGCTCCAGCGAATCCACCGCGGTCATCGCCAATATCGGGGGGTTGGAATATCTGGGGCGCCCGGAGTCCTGCGGGCGAGCCGGGGTGGGCATGGAACTTGAAATCCGAGACGAAAACGACCAACCGCTGCCGCCCAACCAGGAAGGAGAAATCCACTGTCGCAGCGCCTACACCATGCTGGAATACTGGGAAAATCCTGAAGCCACCGCTGCCACTGTCAAACCGGGGCGCTGGCTGGCCACGGGCGACATCGGCTGCCTGGACGAAGACGGCTACCTATACATCAATTCCCGCGCTCGCGACATGATTTTGCACAATGCCGAGAATATCTATCCCATTGAGATTGAATACCGCCTGGACGCCCACCCGGATGTGGAGGAGTCGGCTGTGCTGGGGGTTGACCACCCTGAGACGGGCCAAGAAGTCAAAGCGGTTGTGGTGCCCATAGACGGGCACGGATTAGACCCTGATGCTTTCACCCAGCAACTGACTGAATGGTGTGCTGAGACGCTGGCTGCCTACAAAGTGCCTTCCATTTGGGAAATCCGTTCGGAGCCACTCCCCCGAAACGCTGCCGGCAAGCTTCTCAAAACCGCCCTTTAGGTGTGGCTGGGAGCGACCAGGGCAACCCAGGCAAGCCATTTGAATTCTGTCCGTTTGAAATCTGTCACAGTCGGCCTTGACATCGGCACCACCGCGGTCAAAGCTGTCGCAGCCGATGAAAACGGGGGCATTGTCGCCAACTATCGTCGGCCGCATAAACTAATCACTCCCTCAGCCGAGCATTTTGAACATGACGCGTTGGACGCCTGGCATCGTGGTGTGCTGGAAGCTTGGCATGAGGTGGCGGCCGGCTTGGAAGTGCAAGCGGTTTGTGTGGCTGCGTTTGTGCCTTCCTTGGCTGGCTTGGACTCCCGCAACCAACCCATCACCCCTGGCCTGCTCTATGGAGATGTGCGTGGCAGTTCAGACGAAAATCTAGCCCGCCCCCCTATAGAAAACGGGGAATTTTTAGGGTTTTTGGAGTGGATGGCAGCCGCTCATCCCGAGGTGGTGACGTTCTGCCCGGCTCAGGCGGTGGGCAACGCTGCCTTGTGCGGTGAAGCAGTGTTGGACACAGCCACCGCGATGACGTCCATGCCCGTTTTTGATGGGGTGGGTTGGGATCGCAATGTCTGCCAGAAATTGGGTATTGCCCCAGAGCAGCTGCCCCGCCTTGGAGCTGGTAATGACCCTGTCGGCGAAATTACGCCGGCCAACTCCGCCGTCTGCCACAACCGAAGCGCAACCATTCCCCTGTCTGGTGGCACAATTGACGCCTTGGCTGAGCAGATCACCGCCGGTGCTGACCAACCGGGCGATGTGCTGGTGGTCTTAGGTGCGACTTTGCTGACTTGGATGGTGCTTGACTCGTGGATTGAAATTGACAATCTCTGGACCATACCCCATAGCGAGCCTGAGCTTTCGTTGGTGGGCGGCCCCAGCAATGCGGGAGGAATTTTTCTCAACTATCTGCACCAGATTTTGGGGCACGGCACCAACCCGCCGCAGTTGCCTGCATCTGCTGCACCCGGCAACATTCCTGTCTGGCTGCCATACATCAGGGGGGAGCGGACGCCTCTTCACAAGCGCTCTTTACGGGCTTCGCTGCACCACCTCAATTTGACCCACGGCCCGGCTGAACTGCTGAGGGCTGGCTATGAGACCACGGGTTTTGTCATCCGCCACCATTTGGAGTTGGCCGGCGAACACTGTCAGCCCCAAAGAATTGTGGCCACAGGCGGCGGCACTTACAACCCAGCTTGGCTTCAAGCCATCGCAGACGCTACTAACCTCCCGGTGGAAAGCTCTCCCATTCCCGAAGGGGCAGCTTTGGGGGCAGCTTTTTTAGCTCGTATTACCGCTGGCCTGGAAGCTGAGCTGTCAGACATTCGCCGCTGGCAACAGCCGGCCGGCCGAGTCTTCCAGCCCAACTCCCAATGGCAACAAGCCTGCGCCGACCGCTACGAAACGTTCAAAGCACTCACCTATGCCAACTGATGGAGATTTGGCATGAACAGGCACTACGGCAATGTTCAAATGGGAACTATATATTTGACTTACTTTGGTTGAATGATTGGTAGTCTGTGGCGAATTTTCCGCTGAGTGGATTTTCGTCTGAGGTTTTTTCTGCTGGCTAATTCGCTGATGTATCCGGAGATGTGTTTTGGGCTCAGGCAGCAATAGCGCCAGAGCGGTCAGCGGGTCCAAGACAAATAGTCTTCGGACTGGCCTGTCCGACTATCTTTCCTCGGCTATCTGACCGCTGCTGTTGTAAATGAAACAATCATCCTGGCCTGGCCCCACACGAACCTCCGCAGCATCGACCGGAGAAGAAGCAAACTGACCATCCGTGAGTGATGGTCCATAAGGGTCAACAGGAAGATCAGCATCATTAGGGCCAGGGAGTGGAGTAACTAATGTAGTTGGGTTCCTGAACAAGGCAGCAAATTCTTCTCCACCCCCTTGGGGAACTACAGCCCGCAAAAAGTTTTTTGCGTCACTATATTCACTCCATTCACGAATAAACCTTACTTCTTCTATGCTTATTTTTTCGTCTCCGCCAGCATCTTCAATATAGAAGCAGACTGGGATGCACCCGACTGCGCTTCCTTTCAAATTCACTTCTTCTGCAGGATCTGATCCCGCTGCTGCTACAGTGCCTACTACTTCGCCTTCAACACCGGCGGCTGCCAGAATCGGGTCGTAGATTTCCGCTCCATTACATCGGCTTTCAAGGTCGGGAGATTGTTCCTCAAGGTCGTCTGAAGAACTGTTGGTAATGGCCACGATGACCACGCCGGCGGCTACGGCCATCAGCACTAGGACCGCGGTGACGATCAGAGTCTGAAGGGTGATGCCTCGTTCACACGCAGACAGACCCCCCCCCCGCATAGAATCAGCCGAACCTGCCACCTGCCGAGCGAAACCGTGCCTACCGGCTGCGCGCAATCCAAAAGCTTGGCGGATTGACAAAGCAGCAGCAATCGCCACCACCCCTGCTGCAACTATATTGATGGTCATCATAATTTATTACTCTCTTTCTTTATTGTGCTTGTTGATTATGAACTACCTTACTATATTATTTTTGCACCTGCCACAATAACACTTCAGACCAACATTCCCAAACACCTCTAAACCAGAATCCGCTGCAGAAATCAGAACGCATGCAAGCACTCACAAGCCCAAAAAATAATCAATCCCCCAATAAATGTCAGCGAAATATACAAACCCTAAATTCAAAATTGAGTGCAGCTTGAAACCAGCCACCAAACAAAATTTTATTGATTTTATAGTAAGGAAGGTAATATATTCAAAATCACTATATATTACTATTTATGCTGAATTTGAAAAATGGCAGAGCATTTAGGCTGACCCCCCCCCTGCGCGGAGTTATTCGTTCCGGGCATGCCCCCAACGACCAAAGAGGCATCACCCTTCAAACCCTGATCATCACCGCAGTGCTGGTGTTGATGGCCGTGGCAGCCGGGGTCATAATCGTTGCCATCACAGGAAGCGCTTCTGACGACTTGGAAGACCAAACCAGCGACCTGGAGGCTAGATGCGAGCAATGGGAAACCCATGACTTGGAGGCCCAAGCCCGCGGCGTGGGTGGTCCCGATGGCAGTGGCGGCGTCACCAGCAGCAAAGTCGGCTGCAGACCTGCCTGCTATTACCTTGACCTGCCACCACAGAATGCTCAAAGTTTTCCAGTAATTTCAACTGGCCCGAATCTGGATGACTTTTTTTCTACCACAGAGAGTGACGAAGTAGATGCAGCTGACGCATTCTTCTTCAGCACCGGGAATCCATTGGCTATAGATGGATTTGCGCCAAGTCTTAGCAATCCCTATCCACTTGCGCTATTTTCAAACCCGGTAGAAATTGAAACAATTGCTGCAAGGGAATGGATGCAAGGCGTTGGAGGAGGCTTTGGCCTTTCGCAAGAAGAAATAGAGACTCTAGTTTATTTCAGAGGCTCAAGAGCTCCAATAAGAAACGCCCAACCACCACCTATTTTTGGTGCTCCACCAGGCAATCCAATACCAGGACAAATTAAACTATTGCCCATTGACGATTCTACAGAATATCAAAATGAAAATCATATAGTTCAAGTCAACCCCAAGACCAACACATGTGAACTGTATGACACCTCCGCCAACAGAGTCGTTGTCCCCTTGCCATAACTCCTACCGGTGTTTTGCTCGTCTAACTTGGTGCTAAGTTCCCAACTCCTTGGAGCGCTTGGTGGCAGCTTGGATGGCTTCCAAAAAAATCTCCCTGAATTGTCTACTTTCAAATACCTCTAGGGCTGCTGCGGTAGTTCCACCCGGCGAAGTAACATTTTTGCGCAACACCTCTGGGGTGTCGCTGCCTTGCGCCAACAACTTGGCTGAGCCTAGCAGAGTTTGGCGTACCAAACCATCGGCGATGTCATGACTCAAGCCAACTTCTACAGCAGCCGAGATCATGGCCTCGGCCACCAAGAATAGATAAGCCGGCCCCGAACCCGACACTCCTGTGACGGCATCTAGCGACTCTTCGGCTACCACTACCACAGTTCCAACCGACTTCAAAATTCCGACTGCCCAATCCAAGTCTTCCTCACCGGCATTCGCGCCCGCTGCCACAGCAGCAGCCCCCTCCCCTAGCAATGCTGGGGTGTTCGGCATAGCCCGCACCACCTTGCAACCTGCTGGCAACAACTCTTCCAGCACAGCTAAGCGCACCCCCGCAGCGATGGAAAGCACTCTGGAACAAGCCAAAGCTCGGGCAGCTTCGGCTACATCGTTGGGCTTCACCGCCAACAGCGCATCCACATCCGCCAAAGGCTCATCTGAAACTGTCATCTGCGGATACAGGCGGGCCAACTCCACCCGTCTGGCTTCCAACATCTCCGCCACTGCCAACTCACCTGGCTCAGCCCAGCCTGAAGCCATCAAGCCACTCAGCAGGGCTTCGCCCATCTTTCCCCCTCCCACGCACTGCAACTTCACTGCCATAAAACTTACCTTAGCTTTGGGGAGCTTTGGGACACTGGGAAACTCACAAAAAATGGGAGCACTGGACAACCCGCAAAAATTTTGAGTAAGAGTCGGGCAGGCAACCCAGCCAACACCAACCTAGCCAACCCCGAATGCCAGCCGAAGCGCCGTCCTGAAACAGCGTTCGGTCTCTTCCCAAATGGTGCCCAAAATACGATCCAGCTCGGCTTCGGTCACCAACTCCACCGGCAAACGCCCCGCCAAAAACACGGCATCTTCTTCCCCCACAGCAAAAGCCAACCCGTAAAGCTTCAGGTTTCGGCGCATGAGGAATTTGTAGAACTCCTCAGGAGAATGCTGCGGAGCGGGAATGAAAAACGTCTCATACTGAAGCGTGCGCTGCCCCAGCGTGAACCAGACTGAAAAAATTTCCTTTGCCTCGCCCTGCAGACGGACATACCAGCGATGCTCATCGGGCTGTCCACGCTCTACCGCCAAAACATAGTCGTTCGTCTTCAGCGCAGTATGTGCCCAGTGGTGAATGCGCTGCTCCAAGGCAGCCAACTCAACGTCAGAAGCTGGCGAAGACACCTAGACCAGACAATCCACCACGCTGGCATTTGACACCGCTGCATACACCTGCTCCAGCATTTTGCCTGACTTTTGCCAGCTGAACCGGGCGGCCATTTCAGCAGCATTTCGGCTCAACTCAGCAGCCAAGGTGGTATCGCTCAAAATCTCAGCGACAAATTCGGCATAGCTCTGAGACATGCCAACCCCAAAGCCAGGCACCAAAAACCCAGTTCGCCCGTGATCCACCAAGCTGCTCAAGCCACCCACATCGGCTGCCACCACGGGCGTGCCGCAAGCAGCCGCTTCCAAAGCTACCAACCCGAAGGATTCGCTGTAACTGGGAATTAGCACCACATCAGCCGCCCGATAGTAGCTGGACAATATTCGGTGCGACTGCGGCGACACCAACCGGATTTGCGACATGACTCCCAAACTCTCGGCAGTAGCCTGCAGGAACTGCATTTCAGCTTTGCCGTCTGGCCCGCTGGGCCCGCCCACGATCACCAACTGCGCTTGGGACATATCTTGGCTGAGGGCCTTCAACTCAAACAGGGCCTCAACTGCCAAAGTGGGGTTTTTCAGCGGATTGATCCGCCCTGCGAACAACAAAATCGGCCCGTCTCCCAGGCCCAGAGCTTGCCGAGCCGCCTGTTGTGTGCCGGGCGAGAAATAGGCGTGCTCCACACCAGGCGCAACCACCGATATTCGCTCGGGAGAAACCTCATAGTGGTCCAGCACTTGGTAGCGCTCGGACTCACACGTCACTAAAATTCTGTCGGAGCAATCCATGATGGTCTGCTCTGCTTCGCTGCGATGTGTCTGCTGGTCTTCGCCCCACTTCGCTCTGGCCAAGGTGTGAAAGTTTGTAAGCAGGGGGCGATCCAACTCATGCTTGATGACATGCCCAGCCAGGCCCGAAAGCCAATAGTGGGCGTGAATCACATCCACTCCACCTCGCGAGGCAATGTCTTGCTGCACTTTGTCGACAAACTCCGGAAGCACCTCTTGCAGTTGCTCTTTGGTCAGGTTCGGGTCGCCCGCAGGAATCATCACCAGACGCACGCCGGGTTCCACCTCCACCACCTGTGACGCATCGGCATCGGCGGAGTTGCATCGCACATAGATCGTGTTGTTATGCCCCAAGTGAGCCGAGGCATAAGCCAACTCCTTGACATATACGTTCATGCCACCACTGTCGTCAACGCCCGGCTGGGCCAGAGGCGAAGTATGCAGCGAAATAACAGCTATGTCCAAGGGCGACAAATCCTCAGACGGACACTCTGACGACAAATCATCCATTTGGATAATTCTACCTACCCCTGCCACGATTGAAAAAATCCCTGCTAGCGTTTTAGTGCGTGTTGCGTTTTTTTCTGCTCAGACACGCTCAGAGCACTTGGAATGCCCAAAGACGCTGGCAGGGGCATGCCGACCCGCCTCTTTCTGAGGTGGGCCGGAACTCAGCCGAAACCATAGCGCCCTTGTATGAAAACGTCAGTGCCATTCATTGTTCGCCTCTTTTGCGTTCGCTCGAAACTGCTGAAATCATTGGCAAGGTTTTAGGCCTTGACCAGCCTTTCGTCAACGAAAACCTGTCTGAGCGCAATCTGGGGGAATGGACCGGGCTGACTCGCAAAGAAGTTGACCAGAAGTGGCCTGGGTATCTTGACACCCACAGGTGGCCGCCCGGAGCTGAGACCAATGATTCAATTCGGCAGCGAGCATTAAGGGGGCTGCGAGAGATAATAGAGCAGACTAAGGCTGATTTCGGTGGCGCGGCTGATGTTGACGGAGTTGAGGCCGACGCGGCTGATGTTGACGAAGTTGATGTTGAGGTGCTGATTGTCACTCACGGAGGTTTGATTACCACAGTTGAACAGTCCTTGGGGCACAAGTGGCGACGCATTGTCAATTTGAGCGGGCGAGAACTCATAGCTGTTGACGGTTCCTTGGAACTAGGCAGAATCCTAGACCGCCCTGATGAACTCAGCCACTCTGTCTTTGAAAAGGATTCGCCCGACCAGGAAGTGCTGTGAGTTGCCAGCCATCTATGCCAACCCCCTTACACTAACCCCGTCCGACCCAACCTCTGCGCGGACAACCCCTACGCGTCAAGTCGCCAAACCAGCGTTCAGAGTCTAAAATGGAATTGGGCCGCTAGCTCATCGGGTAGAGCAGGAGGCTTTTAACCTCAAGGTGCTGGGTTCGAGCCCCAGGCGGCCTACCACCCCCAGTAAAAACGCCGACTACACCCCACGAAAACATCTAGCAAACCCTGCCTTGCTGCCTTGCCTTTCCGCACAGACTGGTTTGCCTAAAAAACTGCCCAGATGACGTAAAATCTGAATCTGTCTGCCTAATGTAATGAATATCAAAGCTTCACGCCGCTCCGTCCGCTCTGCCTCCGCCATACCCGCCGCCCTAGGCACCCGCACCGCCCGCAGTTTCAAGCTGCTAGTTGCTGTGGGACTGGCAGCTTTGCTGGTAGCCGTCAGCGCCTGTTCAGACGACATCGTTACCTCCACTGCTACCACCACAACCCAAGCCGAGACCACCACCACCGCCAGTTCAACCACTGTGGCCCCTCCTTCAGATGATGTCAGCGTTTCCATAGGCACCACAACTCCGCCGCCTCCTCCAACCACCAGCACAACCGCTTCTGATGAAGAGGAGCCACCGGAAGAAAACGGCGACCCAGCTACCACCACAACCTACGAGCTAGCCGAGGTGGCATTCAACAGCCGTTCCCGAGTAACCACAGTTGGCATAGACGAGGTTTACTTCGGAACTTGGTTTCAAGATGCGGCCGCCGCCGCCCGCACTGAGTGGGTGGGCATTCCCGAAGGGACTATTCCGGAATGTCTGGTGGTGACCCCGATCAACGGGCCTGAAGGTATAGACGTCTGGCTGTGGCAGGGTTATGTGGAACGCATTGACCTGACCAATCCCGATATTCGCACCCGCTCTGGTTATGGCGTGGGCACCACGCTGGAAACCCTGATGGAGAATCTAGGCGAACAGCTTGAAGTTGAGGAAAACGAAGACGGGTCCAAGACTGCCACATTTGTGCCCGTGGATGCCTCAGACGCCGTTTTCCGCATTGTTTTTGAGTTGGATTTCAATGACGAAGTTACTAGCTATCGCTCTGGCAGGGCTTCGCTCATCAACCGAACCAAAGAGGCTTGCTGACAAACCTGCGCTGCTTCCCTGCCGCCCGAAAAGCTGCGCTGAGCCCAAAACCCGCGCCGCCCCACTCCCCTAAAGCAACATGACTTCGTCGGACTCCGCCAGAGCCCGCAGAGCCCTGACCACCGAAAACGGCACAATCGCGCTGGTTTTGGGATTCTTGGGGGAAGTCCTGTTCTCAAAGGTGAACCCGTACCTGCCGCTTTCAGCTTCAACCTTGATTTCATGTCGCACGGTTTGGCGATTCGGGTCGCCAACCAAGGTGGCTTGAGTGCGGTCAAAACCTATTGTCGCCAAAGCTGCGGTGGCGCAAACATTAGCCGACTCAGGAAACAGCGCGCAAGCTTGGCGAGCTGGCCCGGAAAAAACTATTACCGCTTCTTGCCCTTGCGCTAGAACTTGGCGAAGATTGTCGTCCATCCAGGGCCGAATCAGATTTTTGGCGGGTTTCGTGGATACCATCTCCACGGATTCGATTTCGCCCAAGAGCGAGGCCGCCCGCAAAGTATCCAGACCACCTATGGCCCCGGTGGAAATATAGAGCTTGCCCAGCCTCTGGCTCTGGTGACTGGCAGGCGGGTGGCGCAAATCATCCAACAACTTTTCATCGGCCAAGGCTCCCACGCTCACTACCAACAGGTCTGTTCTGCTCAGTCGCACAGCTACGCCATAAGCACACAGGGCCTCATGGCCGGCAGCTTCCACCACCAGATCGCATCCTGCCAACAGTGCTTCAATGGAATCTACCGATTTGCGGGGATGAGGTGCCCACGGGTCAAAAACGCCAGCCAACTCTGCTCCAAGCACGTTGCCCGCTTCAAGAGCTTTTGCCACTTGAGTCCCGATAGCACCGTGACCCAGCAAGCCTACCCTCAGCACATTCTTAATTTACAGCCAATTCTTGTGGAGTTGGAAGGAAAAGTGTTCTACGAGAGTTATCGAGAGTTATAAGTGGGACACCATAAATAAGCAGAGTGCTTAGGCGCATACCACAAAGCTAGAAGCTGCACACCACAAATTAGGCATATGAAATTAGGCATATGTCCCCAAAATTACCTCAGCTTGTGCCAAGCTGAAATTGGTGTCGGCTGACCGTATTGTCATTAAATTTGCCCCAGAAGCAAATATCTTGGGAGCAGCACCGCTACATACCTTGGCCGAGCGCAATAAAATCACCCCAAAAACCAGGGATTTGGCTTTCAAACTGCTGCGAAATATCTCCAAAACCATCGCCAAAGCCACCCCACCCGACATAGAAATAGGCCAAGTTACACTCGAAATGACCTGTTCCTCCAAAAATCTCACAGTAGTTGTCGTTCTTGAAAATCACGGCTCGCTGACTTTGTCGGCTGCCAAACAGATCCAGAATCTGCACCACAGTATTTCAGTCAAACCCGCCAGACGTAAAGTGAGTTTTGAGTTGCCATCACATCTGTAGCTGATGGCACCAGCTCAAGGCAAGTTTTGCTGCTCCCGCCATTCCCGAGACCACTCCTGCCACTCTTGCTGGGTTTGACGCGATAACTCAAGCGCCTCCTGGGCTTTCTCCCAGACTCCGTCCATCGCCACGCTGGTAGCGTCCAGCAACAGGTCGTTCACAAACTCGCGTTGCAGATGCACGAAAATCAAACTGAACTCGGTGGGTGGGTCGGCATTGACAACACTGGCAAACCAAGCAGCGAAAGCCGGTTCTTGGCTGGCCACTATCTTCCCGTCCTGCAACCAGCGGCTGGCAGTAGCCGAACTTTGAGCTAGCGAATCAGCTAGCTGCGGCTGATGTTCCAGCAACTTGTTGGCCAACTCCAGCTCAAACCAAGTTGGCTCTGGAGCTGTCCCGCCAGCCACAACTCTGTCTCTGTTGCCCAGTTGTCTTAGAAAGATAGCACGTGGCGAGATGTCTCCGCCCGGGGCTAACTGGCGAATCTGCTCAGTGGCATTGTCTCTGAATTTTCGCACCCCCATGGCAGCCACTGTAGCTACGGCCCGCTGAGCCGGGGTAATGCTGCCGACCAGCAGCAACTTCATCAGCTTGCGGTCTACAAAATTCAGCGCGCCCGCCAGCAGCGACATAGCTTTTTTCTGCTGCTTTTGGCTGGCTCTGGCCGCCGCCGCAAAGACATGGTGATAGGCATCGGCCACGGCATCCACATGAGCCGAGATGTGCCGGTCTCTGATGGAATCGTCTAGACCCGGCCGCAGCTCAACTTCAATAGCCTCACTCAGATGCCCCAGAGTGAAAGCTCCCAGACTCACCGACAACAACGACATGGCTTCAGGGTTCTGCACCACCCGCACCAACACCGGCTGGGTTACTTCGGCAGCAACATTTCTAAGCTCCGGCCAATACAGACCCGCCATCGCAGCTATTGATGACCATACCGGCGAGTTGCCTTTCCAAACTCCATCGTGCTCGGGCACCCACTCAAAAAGCCTTAGCAGAACTTCCCAGCTTCGGTTTTTGAACTCGGCATTGGTAGCTGCTTCGGCCACTACCACATCCAGCAGTTCTGCTATGGCCGAATCTGGCGACAAGCCGTGATAAGTCTGAGTGTCCACATCAGCCGACCCCCAAGACCTTACGATGCTGTCCAACATCTCCAGAGCCGACTCGCCGGAGTCCTGAGTTTGCTTCAGGGCTTGGTCAAGCGGGTTTAGCAGGGTTGCGTAAGGTTGCTGCGCGCCTCGCTGAGGCAGCTTGAGCGGATGGTGGGAGCGGGCTGCGAAAACTACCTCCCGGTTGGCTTTGTCCATGAGGAAAGAGCCAGCCTCCGAAGCAAAGGAAACATGGAATTTCCCCATGGCCAGCAGCATCCCCAGATGACGTATTTGGTATCTCTCCTGCCAGCCCCCGCCAGCCGGCAAAAGATAATTTCGGATTGACTTGGGGATGCCGGTTGGAGCACGCGAAGCCTGACCAACCAACATGGCCAAACCCTGCAGCAGGCTCAGAGCTTCAGCCCGTTTGGCGGGAACATACAATCCCACCTCCAGTTGTCTCATCACTCTTTCAGCCAGGCTGGCAAATTTTTCAGCCCCTAGATGCTGCAGGATTTTGGCAGCTCTTGTGGGTGCTAACAGCGACTGCAAGACCAGTTCCTTCAGCACTTGCGCCAACTCCGAATTATCCAGTTGCCGGTGCTCATCAAGCAGTTGGTTCAACTCTTTTGGCGGGCGAGGGGCAGCCAGCGACAACTCCCAAACGTTCAGTTTCAAGCTGTCGATTTGATTGCTGTCAAATTGTCTGAGCATGGCTGAGTCAGCCAGCATAAACAACTTCCTGCGACGCACCAACTCTTCGGTGTCTGCTTGCAAGAATTTATGAAGCTGCCCTAGCCGGTTCAGCACGTTTTGTGCCTGAGAAAGATCCAGCAGTTGTTCGGCTTGGCGCACCGGAGGAGTCAGCTGCCATTGATATCCCAGCAGAGCTTTGGTGGCCTTTTGGTAGGCGGCCACAAGCTGACTGGAGACAGTTGGGTCTATGCCTGCGGTTGACATGGCTCTTGGCTCAAATCGGGTTTGGCCAGCTGACCTGGATGGACTTGACCATCATTGACCACCAATGCTCGTCCTTTGGAAGCTGATAACTCCTCCAGCCTGTAGCTGGCAGTTTCCACGGACACTTCCAGCAAGTCATAGTCGGCAGCGCTAGGCGACAGCAACACACCCGATTTGTCAGCCAAAATCCGCTGAAGCCAGCTTGGTGTGCCGGCCCGAAAATAATCGGGAGTTCCCGCCACAACAAGGTGAAAAATGGGAGGCGCTTTTTGAAGCAGGAGTGGGAGCAACTCGCCTGTGTCGTCCAAGCCAACTGTCTCATCCATCAGCAACCACACAGGTTGGTCGGGCTGAACGGTATGTTCAGTTGCCTGCAGGAGTTTGACCACCGTGGGCGCCCAAGCCAGCAACGAGGACTCCGTTGCCAACGGCGAGTTTCCGGGGCACAGGGCTACTGTCTGGGCGTTTGACTTGGCTAGCAGTTGTGACATCAGCTTCAGGATTGAACTTTTGCCGGAGCGGGGTCGGCCGCACACAATGGCGTGTCGAAAAAATGGGAACTTCAACTCAACCGGAACATGGTCATAGCCCAAACCCAAGGGTATTGAAGCTGTGCCATCTGCGAATTCCACATCAACCCCCAAATCCGCCACAAACAGCTCTTTTGGCAGGGGCGCAACTCTTTTAGGCAAGCCAAGCCGGGAGACAAAATGTCTCTCAGTCACAAAACCTCTGCCACGGCTTGCCCGCACTTGTCCAGAACTAGCAATTTGTGTTTGTGACAGACTGGCTATGACATCATCTAGTCCAGAGTTTTCAGCTGGCTCAACCCTCCCGCCTAGCCCGGTGCCCCCGACTTCGCCAAAACATGGTGTTTGGATTTCTATGCCACTGGCAGCCAAGAAAGCCCGGCCTGGAATTAATTTCCCGGCTGGATTGACCCCAGCTTTTCTGCCCGGATTGACCCCAGCCAACGAATAATCCAACTCATTTGGCATCTGAAACAACAACTGCTGACTAGCAGATGAGAGCATTCTCCTAGACACAGCAGCCAGACTTTCTGCAGTGGCCAGAATTGACATCTCCCAAGAAGGTCCGTCAATGGCTAAGCGAATTAGCTTCTCCAAGCGCTGAAACTGCCTTTCTGCTTCTAAAAAATGCCACAGCGCGCCCAGATTGTCAATCAGCAAAACCAACTTGGGCACCTGCCTGTAAGAAGCAGCCTGTCGCTCGGCCAACTCCGAAAACAAAAAATCTAGCAGACGGATGCACTTTTCAGGCTCGGATTGACTGGCGATAGTGCCGGCGTGCTTCAGGGCAGCCAGTTTTGATAGACCTGCTGCGCCAAAGTTCAAACCGTGCAGGTGTAATTCCTTAGGGCTCGCCGCTTGGCATAACAGCAAGGCAGCTGACAACATGGCTTCCCCGGCACCGCTGTCTGGCTGCCCAAGGCAAAACAGGTTGGAATCGCAAGGCTGCCAGTAAAAATAACGCTGGGTTTGTTCTTTGGGCAAATCGGCTAAACCGAGAGGCACCGCCAACGAAGCGCTTGGCGATTCCAGATGCTGTTTTAGTTGCTCGGCCAGCGTGTGGAAAGCTATCTTCTCCGGCAGGGGTTCGCGCCAAGGGCATCTAAGCTCCGCACTTCCACGCAACTCCCAAGCCTGCTTGGCCGACCTGATGAAATGAGTCAAGTCTGTTGAGTCATGACTGGAAGAGGAAACCAGGACGGCTCGGCTCGTTACAGGCTTGAAATGCCTCACCTCCACCGGGGCGCAATGGGAGGACGAAGTGGTACTGCTCACGGACGCCACCTGAAATGGTTGTGCCTCGCCTGCCCCAACCCTGATATAACCTCTGCCCGGTTTGCCTTGGGGTATGTCGGAAGCAACGGCTGTGCCCAGAACATCTTGGGAATCCAGACTGTCCAGCATCCTCAAGCCGATGCGAATGTTAGTATTGCTTCTGATCTCTGGGCTGACCACGCCTGCCGGTCGCTGGGTAGCCAACAACAAGTGCACCCCCAAACTGCGTCCCCGTTGGGCTATACCCACCAGCGATTCCAGAAATGTAGGCAGTTCATTGGCTAGGCTGGCAAACTCATCCACAAGCACCACCAGCCGAGGCAGGCCGGGTTGCCCCGCCGCAAGGTGCGCCACATCTGAAACTCCAGCTGACCGCAAGAACCTCTCACGGTAGGCCAACTCAGCGCGCAGACAGGTCAAAGCTCGCTCACCAAGATGCTCGTCCAAGTCAGTCACCAGTCCGACCACATGCGGCAACTCTGAACAAATATCAAATGCACTGCCACCCTTGTAGTCAATCAATACGAAATTCAGCCGTTCAGGCTCAACGGCAATAGCCAGTGAAACCACTATGCAGCGCAACAACTCGCTCTTGCCCGAGCCAGTCGTGCCAGCAACCAAAGCGTGTGGCCCTGCAGTGGGTAAATCCAGGCAAACCAGGCCATCTTCCGCTGAGCCAATTGGTGCCACAAAAGAACCAGACTGGCGCGACTGGGCCCAAATTTGCGATAATTGCTGACCAGAAAAGCCCTTGGGGCTTTCAACTCGGAGCAACTCGGCCAAGGTGATTTGCTCTGGAATGAATTTGCCTGGCTTGGCTTCCAAAGGATCTTCCCAGCGGGCTAACCTGCGGGCTGAATTGGCAGCTGTCTGTTGCCCGATCCCATCTAGCGAAACTGCCTTTATCTCGGTGGCAGAGAGACCCGCCGGGGCATCCCCCTGAGCAGGCTGAAAGCTGGTTTTTCTAACCGTTCCCCGGCCTAGGCCGTCCAACACTTCAATGCAGACTTCACAGGCAGGTGGAAGCTCAGCTGTAGTACGGCTCAGGATTACAGCCGAGATGCCTTGGGGCAAAAGAGGTAGTTGCTTGGGCGGCTGAAGGAATATTAGCCAGGTATGCTTCCGGCTGCCAGCGTCTAGGGAAGCGCCATTGGCTGGCGAAACTCCACCGGCCGAAGAAACTCCACCGGCTGGCGAGCCTCCGTTGACCAAGGAAGCTCCGTTAGCCAGGATTTTGGAATCAACTGCTGTGGATTTCACATGCGGCAGCCAGTTGAGCCAATCCCAACTCTGGTCTAGCTGTGCCAAGGTTGAGGCCCCCGGTATCACCAACTCCAAATCGGCAGGCCCAAAGCGGCAGACTGCTTGCATGATGACCCACCTCAATACCGAAGCGCCAGAAACTCCTGCAATCCCAACTGTCCCCCTTGAAAAGTCAACCGCCAAAGGAACGTCTTGCAGCGGGATCATAGCCTTGAATAACTTGGCCACCTCATCGGCGAGTGCCAGATTTTTGCTGGTCTTGGCTTTTTTGGAATGGCGCGTCTTGGTTGGCTTGGATTCACCACTGGTTGATTCCACAACCGAATTGGAATTGCGCGAATTGGCATCTGTGCGAGCCGCCTGTTGCGCTTTCTCACCTATCTGAACCGCTGGCTGCCAAGCTTCATGGTGACGCCCAACGGCCAGCAGCAAAAATCCGTGGTCTGTGTTTCGCCTAGACCAAAGCCGGCTTGTCGCCAGCTCAGCCCAGCGCAGAGTCTCAGCAGGGTCAGGGTGCTCAAAACGCCGGCGTTGCACCTCCGCTGCTGCTGCCTCATGAAAAAATGTTTCACAATCCGCCAAGATGGTCTTGAATTTCTTGTGGCGCTGCTTGCCCTCTTTCTTGCTTCGGCCACGTCCTTCCAACCAGGTGGTAACAGCCATGGCCGGCCCCAAAAGAGCAAACAAAGCCATGTAAGGGCTGAAGAGCACCGCCAACGCTATCCCCATAGCTAAAGGAACAGCAAAAGTGGCCCAAGTCGGCGGGCGCAGAGGAAGCTGGGATTGCCTTGAATCTAAATCTGGCAGTTTGAGCGTCGGCGGCACAGGCGGTGGCTCCGGGCGCGGTGGGCGTTTAAACTCCAGCTTCGGCAAGCGGCCAGTGGACAGATGCCCAAAAGGCGAACGTCCAGCAGGTGGCGGTTTGTGGTCGGTCAGATGTCGCGATTCCAAAACCGCGCCGGGGGTATAAATCCTTTGCCCTGACACGAATCGAGTTGCCCGACCTGCAAGCAACTGCTCAGGTAAATGGGCTGGCGGGCTTTCCAGGTAGTTGCGATTGACGCTGTCTAAATCCGAAACATACCCTTGACCTGAAGGGGTGCTGTATAGCGATAGATGTCTAAGGGAGATGGCAGGGTTTTCCAGGCGGAGATCGGCGCTATGGTGTCGTCCGACCACTACCTGATTGAACCCGAAATTTGTTTGCTCAGCACACTCCAAACCACCCACAACCGCCAGCACAGACTTGTTTTGCGCTCCCAGTGGGTCGGTGAAATGCTCTGCTGGACGAATTTCTGCGCCTTCAAACAAAGGACACTCCCCCAGCAACATATCAGCCTCGCAAAGACAGCCGTCGATCACCAAATGCTTCGGGCTGGGGGCGCAATTCTTTTGGTCAGTAAGCAGTTGTGCTGGACTAGCGGGCGGCTGCGCTGGACCGGCGGGCGGTTGCGCTGAACTGGCGGGCGGCTGCCCTTGGCGGCTGGCAGAAAGCTGCGCTGAGTTGACGCGCAGGCCTATTGGCTCGGCGGCAAGCAAGACATCATACAGATCGGACACCTGAGGCGACTGTGCCGCATCAATCACGAGCGTCAGCTTGGCGCCTGCCAGATCAAAGCCTTCGCCCAGCACGACATTGACGCTGAAGCGGTCAGTGGTTGCGCCCATGACGCCATTCATCGCCGTCATCCGGAAAAATGGAATTGGGTTATTACCTGGCCTGAATAGACTGCCAGGCGCCACTGGGCCCATAGCTGGTCGGCTTCGGCTTGAGCTTGGCTAGCGGCATAGCGCAACTCAGCCACAAAATGTGAAATCATGGCTTGCGCATACCATAAATCGGCCCTGTGAGTGCCATTCAACCTCTGACGGCTGGCACTGGCGGCTGCTCCGCTCCAGATGCTTTCCAAGTGCAGCTCCCTGACTGGCGCCAGCACATGTGCCAAACCATCGGCTGCGGTTTCCAACTGGGTTGCCAAGCCCGCCAACTCCTGAGCCTGCTCTGACGCCAAAATTGCTGCCGTCAGCATGGCTTGACTGCGCTCTAATACGCCCATGGGTGAATCTGCTGCCACAACTCTGTTTTACAACACCACTGCTGCAAACCAAGATTGCCAATTCATAAACTGCAAAGCAATGGCTTCCCCGACACCTCTTGAGCTGGAACTAGCCCAGCGTCAAACAGCACTGGGCTTTGACGAATGGATGGAGGCAGCCCTATACCACCCCGAATTTGGCTTTTTTGAAGCAAGCGGGGAGGCGGGCAGGAGAGGCAAAGACTTTCTCACCAGCCCTGAAGTCGGCCCGCTTTTCGGGGCAGTGCTGGCGCGCGCCATTGATGCTTGCTGGCTCAGACTTGGCTGCCCGAAGCCTTTCGTGGTGGTGGAAGGTGGGGCTGGAGTCGGCACACTGGCTGCCAGTATTTTCAGAGCTGGGCCCAAATGTCTGGATGTTTTGTGCTATGTGCTAGTTGAGCGCTCGGCCAAGCTCAGATCTCAGCAAGAGCACTTGGCAGGCGCGGCGTTTTCAAGCCTGGCTGACCTGCCCGACACATCGTTTGACTCTGGCATGGTGATAGCCAATGAACTGCTGGACAACCTGCCTTTCAAGATTTTGGAACTCACCGCGGGCGGTTGGCAAGAGGTGGGAGTTCAGCATGAAGTGGTCTGCATGCTGGATCACAGCGGGCCTGCCCCGCAAAAAGAGAGCGGGCTTGCCCTACCAGAAGAAAATGGGCACACCCCGCCTGAAAGCCAAAACACCATGGCGCCGACCAACTTTGGCGAGCAACTGCGACCCCTGGACGAAGCCACCCAGCAGCTTGCCGACCAGTTGGCACCTCACGCCGAAATCGGCACCCGTATTCCGCTGCAGTCCAGAGCCAAGCAGTGGGTTGACCAGACTTTGGGCTTGCTAGGCCAAGGTGAGGTGCTGATTTTTGACTACGGAGGCACCACTGCTGAGCTAGGCCGAAGAGGGGGTTGGCTTCGCACCTACTGCCAGCATCAACGTGGGCGTGACCCGCTTGTCAAACCTGGACTTCAGGACATCACCAGCGATGTAGCATTTGACCAACTGCCCACCCCAACAAGGCTTCAAACTCAAGCGCAATTCCTGAAGTTCTGGGGCATTGAGGAACTAGTGGAACAAGGCAACCAGATTTGGCGAGCGCAGGCGGCCGCCCCCACCGCGGAGTCTCTCATAGCTGGCAGTCGCGGCTCCGAAGCCAAACAACTCTGCAACCCTGAAACATTTGGCAACTACAAGGTTGCCAGCTGGGAAATTTAGCTCCGCTGTGGATTCCTGGCGCGTGCAGACCAAGCCACTGATAGCCAATACTCTGAGGGGTTTTGCCATAGGCACAGCCGATCTTGTGCCAGGCGTTTCAGGCGGGACGATAGCCCTGCTGCTGGGGATTTACAACCGATTGATAGAAACCATAGCCCAGATGGTAGCCGGCCTGACACAGTTGCTGCGAGGCAATGCTTCACAGGCCGAAGCTCAGTTCAAGGAACTCCCGTGGTTGTTCATCTTGTCGCTGATAGTCGGGATTGTAGCTGCGGTTTTTTCTCTGGCTCCGCTGATGAGCTGGCTCTTGGAGCAATACCCAGAGGAAATGGCTGGGGTATTTAGCGGGATAGTCCTGGCTGCCATTGCCACCGCTTGGCAAACAAGCCGACACAACGCCCAATCCAAATTCCACCCGCTGGAAGTCTTGGTCGCAGCAGCCGTCGCGGCGGGACTGTTTGTGCTGTTGGGAATTAGTGCTGAGCCACACGCCGACCCAACTCTCATTATCTTCTTCGGGTCGGGCGCCTTGGCCATTTGCGCCATGGTGCTGCCGGGCATCTCAGGCTCCTTTCTGCTGCTGATTATAGGCATGTACGGCTCAACCCTCGAGGCCGTGTCCGACCGCGAGCTTCAAAAACTGCTGGTTCTGCTGGCTGGAGCAGTAGTGGGGCTAGCTGTCTTTACGCCTTGGCTCAAGCTCTGCCTGAACAGCGCCCCCAGAATTACCAACTCAGTTCTGCTGGGGTTGCTGGTGGGGTCGCTCAGGGTCTTGTGGCCCTGGCCAGACGGGGTTGGGGTGGTGTCCGAAGACAGCAACAAGGCAATAGACGGAACCAAACTTCAATGGCCGACTTGGGAGGAGGCTTGGTTGCCAATTCTGCTTGGAATCGGGTTTGGTGCGCTGATCTTTGTGCTGTCCAGACTTAAACCAGCCAATCCCGAATAATTTCCTCCGACCGCTCAGACCAGTCTTCGACTGTCATCGCAAAACAGGAGTGATCTTCCCAAACTCCGTTGATTTCCAAGAATTTCCTAGCTACACCCTCCTGGTTGATTCTCAGCTTCTCCATCACCCTCAAACTGGCCTGGTTGGTGGGCACAATGGCAATCTGAACTCTGAAAAGCTGGCATTCGTCAAAGGCAAACCGCAGCACCGCAGCCAAAGCTTCCGGAGCATAGCTCTGCCCGGCATAGCGCTCATCGGTCCAGTAGCCCACAAAACAGCTGTGAAACGGATGGCGGACAATTGAAGACATGTTCATCTCACCGATCAATTGCTGGTCTAAAAAGACACCGAAGCCAAAGCCCTTGCCCTGCTGTCGCTCGTTGAACATGAACCGGCATCTATTTTGAAAGGCTTTGTAATCAATATCCGGGTCGCCCAAGGTTTTCTGCTTCAAAGGCTCCCACGGCAACAACCAATTGCGACAGCGCTGGCGCACTTCCATCCACTGGGGGAAGTCTTCCATCACCAGCGGGCGCAAGATCAGGCGACGGGTTTCCAAAACCGGCGAAACTGCCTTGCTGCGCTTGGCCGATACGTCCCTAGGTGGCTTCTTGAACCTTCTCACCGCTTCCGCCTCGCTTTTCTTCCGCCTCTGCCTCGCTCCTTTTCACTTAGGCATCGGGGGAATTCCCACTCAGTCGCAGGGCAGCATTGATCAGGCCCACATGCGAATACGCTTGGGGATAGTTGCCCAAGTGTTGCTGCGAAGTAGGGTCGTATTGCTCAGCCAACAGGCCAGTCGGTCCCAAAACTGCCAGGATCTTGGCGAATAATTGTTCAGCTTCCACCTTTCGCTGCGTCTGATACAGGGCCTCCACCAGCCAGCAGGCACAGATGAAAAAACCGCCCTCAAATCCGGGGAGCCCGTCATCATAGCGATAGCGATAGACGATCGGCCCCAAACGCAACCGCCGGTCCACCGCATTCACAGTTGCAACATAGCGCTCGTCGGTCGGAGATACCATCCCCAGCAGACCCATCAGCAAGACAGCTGCATCCAAATGTCTGTCTCCATAAGCAACCGTAAAGGAACCCATTTCCTCATCCCAGCCGTTTGCCATTACATCTTCTTTGATGTCGTTGGCCAGCTGAGTCCAACTAGCCAGCTTCTCCGGGCTGGGGTCGGGCAAGCCTGACTTGAGGCGCCTGACTTCTCCAATGCGCACCGCCCTGTCCAAAGCCACCCAGCACATCACCTTGGAGTGCACATGGTGGCGCGGGTGCTGTCGCTCCTCCCAGATGCCGTGATCGGGGAAAGACCAGATGTAGGAAACGGCTTCGGCCAAAGTCGTCGCCAAGCTCCACATCTCATCGGCAATAATGGCTGCGGTGGCTTCGCCACCTGCTTCAGTCAGCTGCCACATCAAATCCAACACCGCTCCGAACATATCGTGCTGGATCTGGTGTGAAGCCGCATTGCCAATCCGCACAGGTCGGCTGCCTCGGTAACCGCTCAGGTTGGTAATGGCAGCTTCGGGAGACGAAAAATCACCTTCCACTGGGTAAAGCGGCCGCAGCATCTCTGGGCGGGGTATTTCGCTGAAGCGGTCCTTTAGCCAACTCAGAAAGTCCAAGGCCTCTTGAGTGCTGCCCAGCGCCGTCAAAGCGCCCACAGTCATAGCTGCATCACGTGGCCAGCAAAAACGATAGTCCCAGTTGCGGACTCCACCCAGCTCCTCGGGCAAGCTAGTCGTGGCAGCCGCCAAGACAGCTCCCGTGGGTGCATAGCACAAACCCTTGAGCGTCAGCGCACTCCGTCTCACCTCCTGAGCCCATCTGCTGGGCAGCTTTAGCTGTTGCGCCCAGTCTTTCCAGTGCTGTTCGGTTTGCTCTCTCTTGGTTGCGGGGCTGGGAATTTCAGGGCGTAAATTATCACTGCCTAGACGAAGTTCCAAGGTAACGGGGGTGTCTGGCTGAAGCTGAATTTCACCCTGTGCCCGTCCATTGCTGTGCACCGACCAATTCACGCCAGGTGCCCGCAGAGCCAAATATTCAACGCCTCCCCAAACGACAATTCCCTCATCAAACAGCTCCAAAACCGGAAAACTGCGTCCGAAGTCGGGGCGGGGGGTAAATTCAAGCAGCACCTTGCCTTGGCCTTGCAGCTCTCGGTGAAAGGTTGCCCCAGTCTCCACCGAAGCCGCGCCGTAGGGCAAAACCGATGAGACTTTTTCAGGCAATGTCAAATAGTCGGTAACAGTCAGGTTCTCCCAAACCGTTTCCACCGTCATGGTTTCTTGCACGTAGTGCTGCGTGGGGCTGGAACCATTGCGCTCATAACCCGCAGGATAGATGGCAAAGGAACCACCGGCAGCACCTCCCAACAACTCGGCAAACACAGAGGTGGAATCGGGGCGAGGATGACACAGCCAGACTATGCGGGCATCGCGGGAAATCAGCGCGGTCGTCTGCCCGTTGGAGACAAAACTCATCGTTCTAATGGCGGGGAAACCCTCCCCCATGGCCCATTTCTCGCGCTCTTCGCTCAGCAACCCCAGAACTTCTGAAACCTGAACTGTGTCTTTGACCCGGAACTGTGCTATGGTTTTGTCTGGCCCCACCTTGATGCCGATATCAGGCCCGGCCAGTCGCACAAAGGCTTCTTCGTCGGTGTCGTCGTCGCCTAGGAAAAGAACTGCCTCAGCTGCCAGGCGGTGGCGCAGCCGCTCCAAGGCATTGCCCTTGTTTTGCTCAACCACCATCGCCTCCAAAACCATCGTGCCTTTTTTGATATAAACACCCGACAAATCGGCTAAAGCCGCTCTGGCCTGAGCCAGGATGGTTTCATGAAGCGGCCTGGGACAACGGCGATAATGAAGTGCTATCGCAGCCGGCTTTTCTTCCAACAAGGTGCCTTTGAATTCCATGACGATGGCTTCAAATCGATGTTTGATGGTCTCCAGCAGCACCAAATCCGACTCGGTCAGATCCTCCACAAAACCGACGTCAAACTCAGAGCCGTGACTTCCCACCAGATGAATCTCCTCAGGGAAGCGAGACAGGGCAGCTAAATCTCTGAGCGCTCGCCCGGAGATAATGGCCACAGATGTGTTGGCTATGCCAGCTAGCGACCTGAGAGCCACACTGGATTCTCGCAGCGGACGCGCCGACATGGGGTCATTTACAATCGGTGCCAAGGTTCCGTCGTAGTCTGTGGCTACTAGCAGGGTGGGGGTCTGCGCCAGATTCCGCAGACGATCTGTCAGTTCTTGTGGAATGGTCATTTTGTGTTCAGGGTTTGTGTCTGGGGGTTGTGGCTAGGCGGTTGTGTCTTAGCGATTATCGTGAGCGCAGGCATCTTCTAGGCAATCCACGAAGGACTTGACCCAATGGTGGACGTCGTTGCCCATCACTGCCTGCCTCAGGGTTTTCATATGGGAAGCGGCTGCTTCGTCTGGTGTGCCGACTGCAGCCAAAATAGCTCGTTTCATACCGTCTATATCATAGGGGTTGACCAGCATGGCTTTCTCAAGCAACTCCGAAGCTCCGGTGAACTCGCTCAGCACCAAAACTCCGGTGTTGTCCAGCCGGGTAGCCACGAACTCCTTGGCTACCAAATTCATCCCATCCCGCAAGGGTGTAACCAGCATTACGTCAGCCGCCAGATACATGGCAACTATCTCCTCAAACGGCTGGCTCTTGTGAAAATAATGGATGGCCGGACGCCCCAGCTGGCCGTGCAAGCCATTGATCTTGCCCACCAACTGTTCCACTTCCTCCCGCAACTCCACATACTGGTTGACATTGGAACGGCTGGGTTCTGCTACTTGCACCATGGAGCAATCCTGGGTTGACAACAGACCTTCAGTCAGCAATTCGCCGAAAGCTTTCATGCGTATGTCGATCCCCTTGGTGTAGTCCAAGCGGTCAACGCCCAACAGCACCTTGTCCACCCCGATCATGTCGCGGATGGCCTTGGCTCTGAGTTTTACATCCTCTGAGGCCGCCGCTTCGGTAAATCGCTTCACGTCAATGCCAATGGGGAAGGAGCGAGCAATAACTTTTCTAGTTGGGCCTATGGCTTGGCTGGCTGGAGAGTGCAGGGGCGGGCTGTCTGCGGTGGCTTCCTGGGGCACCAGCAGAACCTCGTCTTGTTCGGCTATGCCAGCCTTGAGGGAGACCACCGTCCGGCGGAAGTTGCCTCGACTTCGCAAGGTCTGAAGGCCGATTACATCGGCACCCAACAGCCCTTCCAAAATCTGCTGGCGGAACGGCAAGCGGGCAAACAGGTCGGCCGGCGGGAAGGGAATGTGCAAGAAGAAGCCAATGCGCACATCCGGACGCCTCTCCCGCAACATCTTGGGAACCAACTGAAGGTGATAATCGTGAACCCAAACTATGGCACCGGGGGCAGCGACCGAATCAATAGCCTTGCAAAATCTCTTGTTGACCGCCACATAGCTGTTCCACCAAGTGCGGTGAAATTCAGGCGGGCGGACTCCGTCGTGGTAAAGCGGCCAGATGGTGGCATTGGACATGCCTGAATAGTAAAGCTCGGCTTCAGCATGTGTGAGCGACACAGGCAACAGCGACATATCGCCGTGCTGGGTGTCAAAACTGCCCGAAACTTCACCCGCCACGCCAGTCCAGCCCACCCAGTGAAGCGGAGCTAAATCGCTCAGGCTGGTCATCATGGCAGACACCAGACCGCCAGGGCTGGGCTGCCAGCTGTTTTGAGCTGCCACCCAGCGAACCGGCAATCTGTTGGCGGCTATGACGAACTGGGATTTTTGGTCTGGAAGCATGATTGGGGTCTGTGGCTAAAGCGTGGGCGGGGCGGTCAAATGCTTAGCTCGGCAATTATTCCGTCTAGCAGATCGGCTTCCGAAACCAGGCAGTTTTCAAATTCAAAAAAGCGCATTGTCTTCACCAGCACGCACAAACCGCCGACTATCACATCTGCCCTGCCGGGGTGAAGCCCAGGATTGGACAGCCGTTGTTCCCTGCTTTCTGTGGCCAGCGTGCGAAACACATCCTCTGCCGCTGCTTTGGTGAGCTTGAAGTGATGCACAACATTCGGGTCGTATATAGCTAATCCTATTTCAACCGCGGCTGCGGTGGTAACGGTTCCCGCTAGACCAACTAGCTGACGTGCTTGTTTGGCAGCCGGCAGCACCCGCGCCAGATCTTCCAGGTGCGCCTCCACCACTGAAAGACACGCCGTCAGCTCTTCAGGCAGCGGCGGGTCGTGGGCAATGTATTGCTGGGTCAGGCGACTGCTGCCAACGTCAGCCGACCAAGTGCCTTCGCAGCAGCTTGACCCTAAGGCAAACTCGGTGGATCCACCTCCAATGTCGCAGACCAGAAACGGGCCGTCCTGGGGGTTTAGCTGGCTGGTCGCGCCTTTGAAAGCCAAGGCGGCCTCAGCTTCGCCAGACAGCAATTCGGGAGCTTGACCGGAAACTTGGGCAACGGCAGCAAAAAACTCCTCTGTATTGGCGGCGTCTCTGGCAGCCGAAGTTGCGACAATGCGAAAGGCCTCCACTCCGTGGGTTGCCATCAATTGGACATAGTCCTTGACACACTGGCAGGTTCGCTCAATAGCGCCTGCCGACAACCTGCCTGTGTGCGACAGGTTTTCTCCCAGATTGGTGATGGTCATTTGGCGCTCAAGAATTTGAGTGCGAGCGGGGTCGGCGGTGGACTTGTTGATAAGCAGCCGAGTCGAGTGTGTGCCACAATCTATGGCAGCCACAACAGCCATCAGGCTAGATCCAACTGGTCTTTCACCCAAGAACCCACCGGGTCATCGCCTCCCGCCAGGAACCAGGCGTAGTGGGCGTGAAGACATTTCACCCCTACGGCACAGCCTCCAACACCCCCTGACGGCCTGTGCCCTTGGTAACCCTCAGGTAGCTGGGCGTCTCGTTGTCGGGCATAGGCCAGATGCGCTTGGGCTAGGGCGGCAGCCGGCACTGCTTGTTCTGCCAGGCCCACACCGCCTTTTGACTCAAGCTGTGAGACGCGCTTGCAGTCCTGGCGATCTACCAGCCAGTAAAGGGTTGGCATAGGCGTGCCGTCAAACAACAGCGGATCATTCTTGATGACCCTTGGATCCCCGGCGTCGGTGCGCACTACCACTTCAAAGCAGCATCTAGGCTCTCTGCCCAACAGAGCGGACACATCGTCCCAGTCTTTTAGATCCAATGAAGTAAACTCACCCTGCCTCTTGGACTGCCTTCGGCTGCCGGGGGCTACTGCCGCTGTCTGTCAGGCAACTATGGCGCAACTATGGCTTTGACTTCGACTTTCTTCTTCGCAGCTTCCTCAGCAGCCACAGCCCCACAACTGCGAAAAAACCTATCACCGCCACCTTGGCTGCCTTGATTTTGCCTGAACTAGTGGTTGCGATCAAATCAACGGGTTCAGGCTCGGGCGAATCTATGATTTTTCTCTCGGGGGCGGGGGTTTCGCGGCCAAGGGATTCGGGGGCGGTGTCGCTGACTGGCGCATCTGCACCAACCCCTTCGTCGCTAGCCGCGCTTTCGCTAACCCCGTCACCGGCCGCCGAGTCATGTTGAACCGCGCCGTCAGATGCCGCTTCGTCCTGGGCTGCCGTCGCGCCGCTGGTGATCATCTCGCTCAAATTCTGAGCAAACTTTTCCATAAGCTTGGCATTCACGTCAGTCAGCACACCTCGCCCGAACTGAGCTACCTTGCCAGATATGTTCAGTTGAATTTCCACCTCAACCTCAGTGAAATCCTGGCTCGAACCTTCCTGGAGGGCCACAGCGATATTGGCGCGGGCATTGCCTGAACCCTTGATGTCTCTCCCCGAAGCAGCCAAGACAATTTTTCGGGCCTGGGAATCAATGGACTCAAACTTGGCCACACCCTTGTACTGAGCCCCGATGGGGCCGACCTTCACCTTGATAATGCCGTGATATTCGTCACCGTCTATCTCCTTGAGTTGAGTTCCGGGCAAGCAAGGCGCGATGCGCTCAACGTCATTCATGACAGCCCATACATCGTCTATTTTGGCTTCTACTTCAAATTTGTGTGAAAATTCCATTTCCTAACTCCTGCTGGCAAATAATTCAATGGGTGAATATCAGCGTCGCCATCGCCTGAAATCCGCTTCGGTGTCGAAATCATCGGGCTTGCCCAAACAGGCTGCCTCGCTGACTAGCTCAGGGCGGCGTCGCATGAGATTTCTGGCACCTTCTTCAGTGTCAAACAGGGGCAACAATGGCCACACTTCAGCTTCCAGTTTAACTGGGGGGCGTCGCTTTCGGTTATAAGTGGCTGTTACAATCGGGCCTGGCTCTGCCGCTACTGTCTGCCAATCTTCGGGCGTCACAAACGGCATGTCGCCCAGCCCGACCACCACTGCCCCATAGCCGTCACTTTCAGCCACTCTTACGCCCGCTAGCAGCGAAGCGCCCTGCCCGCGTTGCCAGTGATGATTTTCGATGATGGTTACTTCCTCAGGCAGCACGGCCTCCAAATTCACCGCCCCCACCACCACATAGACTTGGTCAAATCCGGCTCCGCAGACAGCCTCCACCGACCACAACACCAGAGGTTTTTCACCCAGCGGACGCAACAGCTTGTGCTGAGTTCCGATATGTCTTTTGCCTTCGCCCGCGGCTAGCAAAACAGCTGCGGTTGCGCTCTTTTTGTCCACGATGAACTTTATCAATAAGGGCCGTCTGGCTGATGGAGTTGACTGGCGGAGTTGGGGCAGGTGTGGCCGGCTAGCGATGTATCGGGCCGCGGGTGTCTCGCAGAGACAGAGCAGGCGTGCCTGTGCGCAGGGCAATAATCTCAGCCAGAATCGAGATGGCCGTTTCTTCGGGCGTGCGCGAGCCTATGTCTAAACCGATCGGCGCCATGATCCGTGCAAGTTGCTCCTCAGTTACGTCTTGTTCTTTCAGCAGTTCTACTCTTTTGGCGTGAGTCTTACGACTTCCCATGGCTCCTATGTAGCCGACTTGGGTTTCCAGCGAACGCAAAATAGCAGGAACATCAAATTTCGGGTCGTGGGTGAGAATGCAGACGGCGTCATTGCTGCTGAGTTGACTGGCGAAACGTTCAAATACTTCATCGGGCCAAGCCACCAGAATTTCATCAGCCTGGGGGAATCTCACAGGGGTGGCAAAGACCGAACGGGCGTCGCAGACCACCACCGAATACCCCAACAGCTTGGCGGCTCGCACCAAAGCAGCCGTAAAATCTACCGCCCCGAAAATTATCATCTTGGGCGGCGGAGCAAACGACTCAATAAAAATTTCAATAGTTTCTTCGCGTTGCTCACCATGCGGGCCGTAGTGACGGATGCTTGAGCGGGCCGCCGCCAACTCTCCCAAAGCGTCTCTGGCAACTATGCGGTCTAAATCCTCGTCCCCCAAAGTGCCATAAACCAAAGGCGGGCTGGTGCTTGGCTGGCCAGAGTTGGGCAAGATAAGCAGCTTGTCGCCTGTGTGGGGGTCGGGAGCATCTCCCTGTCGGCCAATGACTGTGGCCAAGACGACAGGCTGCTCGCCTCGCAACGCTGTTTCTAGGCGCTCATACAGTGATTTGGGGTTTTGGTCCTCAGGGTCTTGCTCCTCAGGTGGCTGGCTGGAAGACATCTCACCAATCAAGCGGTTCCAAGAAAATGTTGATGGTGCCTCCACAAGTCAAACCCACAGCAAAAGCCTCGTCGTCGCTGTAGCCGAAGCTGACCATCTTGCGCTCTCCTGTCTGCAGAATCTCCAGAGCTTCGGCTACCACGGCCCCCTCAACACATCCTCCCGAGACTGAACCGGCCACTTCGCCATCGCGGTTGACTGCCATCGCAGCCCCTGGGTCTCTGGGGCCAGAACCCTCCACGCTTATGACCCTGGCAATGACTACGGGCTGGCCATCGGATTGCCAACGTTTGATGTCGTCCAAAATTTCTTTCATGGCAGTTTCTCCTGGCAGGCGTTTTCCCCTTATGACGCCGCGGCTATGGCTTCTGCAGGCAAAGTCACGGCAGGCAGTGTGGTTGACCTGGGTTTATGGATTACGGAGTTCTGGGAGATCAGTTCCGCTAATTCCTCCAAGGCGTTCAAGGAGTGTCCTTCTATAAACCAATCAACATGGGGCAGGGCTGCGGCCATTCCCTGAGCTAGCGGCGCATAGTCGGGGGTGGCTTTCAGGGGGTTGACCCAAATAATTTTATAGGCAACTCGGCTCAGACGTAACATCTGCTCAGATATTTGTGCTGGTTTGCCTCTGTCCCAGCCGTCTGACAAAATCACTACCACCGCGCCTCTGGCCATGCCTGGTATTCCCCAGCGGTTGTTGAAACTTTCAAGCGTCTCACCTAAACGGGTGCCACCCGACCAGTCCTTCACCGAAGCTGTAGCACCAGTCAAGGCCTCTTCAGGATTGCGCACCGACAGCTGTCTGGTCAGGCGTGTCAGCCGGGTGCCCATTGAGAACACCTCCACCTTTTGTCTGGCGCAGACAATGGCATGGGCAAAGCGCAGCAAGGCTTGGGCATAGAGCGACATTGAACCGCTCACGTCCAACAGTAGCACCAGCCCCCTCTGGCGCAACCGGCGCTTTTGATGGAGCCACTTGAGCAGTTCACCTTCGGTGCGCATGGCGAACCTGACCGTGCGCCGAATGTCTGGGGTGTCCGTAGCTTGATTGGAGGGGCGCAACCGGCGGGAGTTCACGGTCGGCGCTGATGCTGGGATTTTGGTGATTAATTCTTTGACCTCTGCCAACTCCTGATCGGTCAGTTTGGCAAAATCTTTATCTCGTAAGACCTCTTGGGGGCTATAGCGAATATTGATCTGTCTGACTCGGGGGTCGGGCTGTTCTGCTGCAACCTCTGCTGTGCTGCTGGCTTCTTCCGAGTCAAAAGCCAGTGCAATTAGCTCTGGGGCAGTTGGAATAATCGGGCCGAGTGGGAGGCAGCCAGCCCAAAACTCAGTAAACGCTGCATCGTATTGCTCCAAGTCTGCAGGTTTGCTCAAAAGCGCAATCCTGCCAGCCCAATAAAGATCCTGGCAACTCAATCTGTCTGAGCGACTGAGGGTTTCCAGGGCATCCAGATAGGTAACGCAGTTCTGAATCGTCACCCCCACCCCTTTGTACCTGAGCCAGCGGGCAAAGACGACAGCCTGCTGAGTCAGTTCGGGCTCTGGGGCCAGCGTAGGCGACGGTTCCAGCGTGGACTGCTGGGGCGTTTCTGCCTGTGGCGCCAGTCTGGGCTGCTGCGCCGAGCTTGGCCTCTGAGTTAGGTTGAATTTTTCCAAATCTGTCTGCTGTTGCGATGCCAGTGCCAATTTCAATTGGCCAATTTCAATTGTAATGACAGCTGCAACACAAATGAAATAGCATAAAAGCCAATAAGATTTAGTTGATGGCCGGTAGTTCAACAGGCAGAACGCCTGGCTTTGGACCAGGAGGTTGCAGGTTCAAGCCCTGCCCGGCCAGCAAGCGCACAATCTAGACCTACAGCAGCAGACGCCCATTTTGGAACCCGCTCCCAATGGAAGCCATTAGTCATCACAAGCTTCACCTTGTTTCGGGTTCCACCAATCTGCCCCTAGCTGAAGCCATCGCCGATTGTCTAGGGGTCAAGCTGGGTGAGACCAACATGGGTGAGTTTGCCAACGGCGAAATTCACTGCCAATTCGGAGAGTCGGTGCGGGGAACCGATATTTTCATACTTCAAAGCCACGGAGCTTTCGGGTGCCATACCATCAACGATGCTGTGATGCAGCAAATTCTGATGGTGGATGCGGCTAAGCGGGCTTCGGCTCAGCGCATCACCGCAGTGTGTCCGTTTTTCGGCTATGCCCGCCAAGACCGCAAAGCTGCCGGACGCGAACCCATCTCGGCCAAACTCATGGCTAATTTGTTCCAAGCAGCTGGAGCGGACCGCATTATCAGCGTGGACTTGCACTCTGGGCAAATCCAGGGTTTCTTTGACGGGCCTTGGGATCACCTTACGGCCATGCCCATTCTGTGTGACTACTTCGACAGCCTTGGAGAAGAGCTTGTGGTGGCTTCGCCTGACGCGGGCCGGGTGCGGGTGGCTGAAAGATACGCCAGCGTTAGCGGAGCGGATCTGGCCATTGTGTACAAGCGTCGCAGCACTACCACCCGCAACAGCGTTGAAGCCAGGGAAGTTGTAGGGGAGGTGAAGGGCAGAACTTGTGTGCTGATAGACGACATGATTGACACTGGCGGCACTCTTACGGCAGCCGCCGAACAGCTAATGGAGCGCGGGGCAGCAAAAGTCTGCGCGGCGGCCACCCACGGGGTGTTTTCTGGCCCAGCCACGGAGCGATTGTCAAACAGCGTCATTGAAGAGATTGTCGTTACCAACACCCTTCCCATTCCCCCTGAAAAGCAATTTCCTAAGCTGAAGGTCTTGTCCGTTGCGCCTATCATAGCCGACGCTATTGACGCGATCTTCGGCAATACCTCTGTGAGTGACATCTTCGGAGGTCAAAACCTTACGTAGCCACCTCCACCCTGCACATCTTCACGTCAAATTGCTTCACAGGCTGTAGGATGTTATACGACAATTTGGAGACCTCAGATGAACGACCAAGAACTTTTGCTACCTCTGAAAATGCGCCCTGCCCTTGGCACGCGCTCTTCTCGCCGTATGCGCAGGGAAGGCATTATTCCCTCGGTTATTTATGGACTAGGCACTGAAGCTACTCACGTGGCAGTTGAATTTTCCGACCTCAGAAGTGTGCTCACCACTACTGCCGGGCGCAATGCCATTTTGACGTTGGATGTTGAAGGAGCACAAGAAATTGGCATCGTCAAAGACATTCAGTGGCATCCCTATCGCGAAGAAGTGCTGCACGTTGATTTTCTTCGCATTGACCCTGAACAAGACGTAACGGTGGATGTGCCCATTCAGACCACCGGGGATGCGCATGAGCTAACCTTGGCGGGAGGCATCATTGAGCAGTCTCTGTTTGAGTTGACCATCACCACCAAGCCCGACCTCATCCCAAACCAGCTTGAGATTGACATTACACACCTTCAAGTTGGCGATTCCATCACTGTCGGCGACATCCAACTTCCGCAGGGAACCGTCACCGCAGTTGACCCTGAAACTTCTGTCCTGCAGGCGGCCATTCCCAGAATTGTTGAAATTGCTGAACCTGAAGAGGAGTTGGAAGGTGAAGCGGTTGAAGGTGAAGCTGCCGCAGAAACTCCTGAGGGTGAAGCGAGCTCTGCCGAGGAAACATCCGAATAAGATTGGGGCGACTTTTTCGTCAAGCAGCCGCGGCTATCGGCTTTTTTCGGCTTTTCCAACCCGGATGTTTACCCTGCGGGTATTTGCTTTGCTCGCCGACTGAAAATAAAGCCTCGCACCGACCAGTCTCACACCCACAAATCTTACGCCCCTTATGGCTCTGAGGCGTAAACCCGCTGGCCCGAAGCCCGATTGGCTGATCATCGGCTTGGGCAATCCGGGGGCTGAGTTCCGTGACACCCGCCATAACATAGGTGCTGATGTGGTGGCACTGCTAGCTTCAGAGCTCAAAGCAACCAAGCAAAAGAGCCGCCACGGATGTAAACTCTGGCAGGCGAGCTTGCCCGCCCCCGCCAGCGAAGGGGAAACCAACCTGCTGCTTGCCCAGCCGACTACCTACATGAACCATTCAGGCGAAGCGGTTCGGGGGCTGGTGCGACACTGGCGTTTTTACGACTGGGAAAGGCTTGTGATAGTTCATGACGAACTTGACCTGCCACCCGGTCGGATGAGAATTAAAGCAGGTGGCGGGTTGGGTGGCCACAACGGACTCGTCTCCATTCGTTCCCGACTAGGCGCCTCCGATTTCACCCGTATTCGCGTGGGGGTCGGCAAACCGCCTAGCAAAGAGTTGGGAGCCGACTATGTGTTGAGTGCCCCCCCACCTGAGGAACGTGAATTGTTGCAGCATGCCAAACAAACCGCAGTAGATACCATGCTTGAAATGGTCACCATGGGTTTGGAAGCTGCTATTTCTCGTCAAAGTTGAGCCAACCCGCCAACCCGAAGATGAATCCACTCCAACCGCTGCTGCAGCAACTCGCTTCTGAGTTTCAGTTTGAGAATCTCTTCAAGGGGAGCTTGTTCGGCGAGACCAGAAATCAAGCTAACATTGTGGCGCCTGAAGTAGCTCAAGTTCCCATTTTGGCAGCCTTAGGCTATAGCAGAATGGCTGCGCGCCACCCTTCGCCCGTCATAGCCGTAGTTCCGACTTCCACAGCCGCTGAGTTCTTGGCCAGCGAACTGACCGTTTGGCTGGGCGAAAACAACGTTGAGCGCTTTGTCGCCTGGGAGACCTTCCCATTTGAAAAAGTAAGCCCCACCTTCCAATCCATGGGGGAAAGACTGCGAATCCTTTGGCGACTTCGCACCCCCGGACAAGCCCCTGCCGTGGTAGTCGTCCCACTTGGCGCCCTCACCCAGCGGCTCGTCCCTGACAGCTTGAAGGTCGTGCCCATTCAAGTTCAGGTAGGTCAGGCCTTTGATAGAGACAAGCTAGTTGAGCAGTTCATCAAGGGTGGCTACAGGCGTTGCCCCCAAGTTGAACACTGTGGCAATATAGCGGTGCGCGGCTCAATTGTGGATGTCTATGGTTCCAACGCAGCCCATCCCGTCAGGCTTGATTTCTGGGGCGACACCATTGAGCGACTGACTGAATTTTCACTCTCAGACCAACGCTCTGTGGCCGACATCACCTCAGTGGAGTTTTTCCCGTGCCGAGAGCTTTTGCCCACCAGGCAAGTGCGCCAGCGAGCTACCCAACTTCAAGCTGAAGCGCCTTGGGCTAGCTCCTGGTGGCAGCAACTGGAGCGCGAGGAGATGTTTGACGGCATGGAATCCTATCTGCCCTGGCTGATTGATGAGGAGTTGGTGCTGGGAGACGTGTTGGCTGACGAAAGTCTGGTCGTCTGTGTGGACGCCAAGTGGCTAGCTGGCCGCGCCAAGGAAATCCAAAAGGAGGAAAGCGAGCTTGTAACTGCTTTTGCCGAAGCTTGGATCGGCTCCTCGCCAGACAACCCGGAGGCTCTGAGCCAAAGCCTGCCCAGCCCGTTGCATGTTTCTTATGAGCGGGCTCTGGAGAAATTCAGCGGTGCTCAAGTTGCGTTGATGGCTTCAGCCGTGAGGAAAAAAACAGGTGCCGTCACAACCCAAAAAATCAAAGCCCGTTCTTGGCCTCAACTATCGCCGGGTTTACGAGTGGCCGGGCCATTCCCGTCCCTGGGAGATTTGCTGGAAGAAGGCTACGGCGTAACGGTCACGGCCGACAATCCCAATTCCGCCGCCAGAATTGCGGAGCAGCTGGCCGACCACAACATCCATCTGTCCGTCATGGAGGCATCTGACGGTGAAGCTTCCGGAGTGGTCACGGCTGCCTTGCAACAGGGTTTCATCTTGGACGACCTGAAATTAGCCGTTTTGACAGAATCTGAAATCACGGGCAAAAAACGCCAGCGAACCCTGCCGCGAAAGCCACCCAGGGGAACGGGAAAAACCAAGCGCGGTGCAAGCGCCCAAGCCAGAGCGGGCCAGAATAACTCTGCTAACGCAACCAAGGCGGCGGGCCCAGCCAGGGTGCCCAGTGCCGCCGGAGCAGCCAGCTCAGCTGCCGCAACCAGCCCGGCGGAAATCTTGCGAGCTTCCATCCCCTTTGAGATTGGCAGCTATGTGGTCCACCGCCGGCACGGAATAGCCAGATACGGCGGCATCAAAACCCACGAAATTCAGGGCGTGCTGACCGACTACCTTCTGCTTGAATACCGCGGCAAGGACAAACTCTTCGTGCCCATTGAACAGCTGGACGCAATCAAGCCCTACACCGGGGGCGAGACGCCCAAACTCAGCCGTATGGGGGGCTCCGATTGGCAGCGTACTACCAGCAAAGCCCGAGCGGCCGCGGCCGAAGTGGCCGATGAGCTGGTAGATCTCTATCAGCACCGCAAAATCAACGATGGGTATGCCTTTCCCGCCGACAACGTCTGGCAAAACGAGTTGGAGTCCAGCTTCCCCTACGAGGAAACTCCCGACCAGCTGCATGCCATCCAAACAGTCAAGTCCGACATGGAAAGCCCTGCTCCGATGGATCGCTTGGTCTGCGGAGATGTGGGGTTTGGCAAAACCGAGGTGGCCATCAGAGCCGCTTTCAAGGCCGTCAACGCCGACAAACAAGTGGCTCTGCTGGTGCCGACTACTTTGCTGGCTCAGCAGCATTTTGAAACCTTCCGGGAACGTTTCGGCAGCTTTCCGGTGCGTATGGAGTTGCTCTCGCGTTTTGTCAGCTCTGCCAAGGCCCGCTCAATCCTGCAGGGGCTGGCATCAGGGGATGTTCAGCTCGTCATCGGCACGCATCGCCTGCTGTCCAAAGACGTCAAGTTTCACGACTTGGGGCTGTTGATTTTGGACGAAGAGCAGCGTTTTGGCGTCAAGCACAAGGAGCGCATCAAGACACTGCGCACCAACGTGGATGTGCTGACGATGACCGCCACGCCCATCCCCCGCACCTTGGAGTTGAGCCTCACCGGCATAAGAGACCTGTCTATCATCCAAACTCCGCCGCAAGACCGCCAGCCTATCTTCACCTACGTGGGCAGCTATGACGAACGCGCCGTAGCTGAAGCCATCAAGCGGGAGCTGCTGCGGGAGGGGCAAGTCTTTTACGTTCACAACCACGTGCTTTCCATTGAAGCCAAGGCCGAGGATCTCAGGCGGCTCGTGCCCGAAGCCAGGTTTGTGGTAGCGCATGGGCAAATGGACGGGGCTCAGCTGGAAGAGGTGGTCAACAGCTTCGTTGACAAGCACTATGACGTGCTGGTTTGCACCACGATCATTGAGTCTGGCACCGACATTGCCTCCGTCAACACGCTTATCGTGGAAAACGCCCACCGATTCGGGCTAGCCCAGCTGCATCAGCTGAGAGGAAGGGTCGGGCGTTCCCATCAGCGTGCCTATGCCTACCTGTTCACTCCTGCCGACATGTCGCTTTCGCAGGAGGCTTATGAGCGCTTGAAGACCATTGAGGAACACACTGAACTAGGGGCGGGTTCGCTGGTGGCAATGCGCGATTTGGAGTTGCGGGGGGCTGGCAACCTTTTGGGAGTTGGGCAATCGGGGCACATCGCCGCGGTGGGCTATGACCTCTACTGCCAGTTGGTAAGCGAAAAGGTGGCTGAGTTGAAGGGGGAAACTCCGAAGCAAGCCCTGGAGGTGGAATTGGACTTGCTGCGCCAGTCGCATTTGCCAAGCGACTACATCTCACATGAGGCAACCAGGTTGGAAGCCTACAGGAACGTGGCCGCGGTTCGTACTGAAGCTGAAGCTGACGATCTGGCGGCGCAGTGGCGCGATCGCTTTGGGGAGTTGCCGCCTGAGGCCTTGGCTCTGTTGGACGTTGCTCGACTGCGCGCTGAATGCTTCAAGCACGAGATCAGCAAGGTCAAAGTGCGTCGCAATCCCAGGGCGCGGCAACTGGAGGCTCAGATTTCACCGATTGAACTGCCCATGAGCAAGGTAGCACGTTTAGAGCGTCTCTTCGGTGGCTCAACGCTTGACGAGAGTTCGCACACTTTGAATTTGGCGCTCAGCAGCGAAACCACAGCAGCCACAGAAATTCTGCATGCGCTGCGAGAACTCATGCCAGACCGGGAAATGTAAGACATGGCAAAATAACTTGGCGCGAAAACCCAAAGTCGTGTTGTGTTTCTAGCGTGATGCTGCTATAATGAGAATTAATCCATTTATTGGGGAGAGATGCCTTTTCGGAGCATTGGTAGAGAGCCGGCGAAAGCCGGCTTCTCTATTTTAAGGGCTGCTGGAGCTTGGCAGTCAGATTGAAGCTTGGCGTAACTCCCGACATTTTCAATAATTTTGTCCACTTCAAAGTGGATGTTGTTTTAGTGGGTATGCCCCACTTGTTGAACCATCGAGGAACACAAAGTCTATGCAACGTTCAGTTGCCATTCTAAACGAAATGCCATTAACCCAAGCGGCATAGCAGGGAAAGAGACCTGCCTGACGAGTTTCAGACAAACAAAACACCGAAAGGAGATAGCCTATGACGGCTTACATGATTGACCATATCATATTCTCACTTGTACACAACACATGCTGCTGGCCATACAATCTGCATGCCACACTGCGGACATGCGACAAGAACGCAGACAACAACAATAAGTTCGTGGCGTCTTTCGTCTTGCACTATGAGGACATGGAGCCCAGCAACTATGCAGACATGAGGCCGGATTTTACGGGCAATCTTGAACGCATACTAAAGCAAGCGATGGACGCGGCGCCTATCGCCGACGATTACGGCTACAACGTGTTCGTGGATATTGAAGTGTTCGAAGTTTTGGAAGCAGGTATGAACGACTTCATGTACAGACATGGCAAGAGGTGGTTCCGGAAAAATTACCCACCTGAAATCATACCTGACGGCAAAGGAGGGTTCACTTCATTTCCTGACTTCACCAAGGAGCCTTTCATAACGTGCGGTGAGTGGATGCGCGTGCTGGCATAGGGTTTGATACGCCTGAAGCCGGGGCATCTTGCCAGAATCCAAAAAAAATCGTGTTGTGTTCTCAGCGCGACATGCTATACTGAAGTTATCCTCAAGCAATTGAGGTACTCTGTTAATCGGAGGGAGATG
>JAPYNY010000060.1 GCA_028283145.1 Candidatus Hopanoidivorans cymbastelae | reverse complement strand
GGCTTCGGTTCATCAT
The DNA here is from genome assembly GCA_028283145.1 of Candidatus Hopanoidivorans cymbastelae. Classification (GTDB taxonomy): domain Bacteria; phylum Actinomycetota; class Acidimicrobiia; order Acidimicrobiales; family Hopanoidiivorantaceae; genus Hopanoidiivorans; species Hopanoidiivorans cymbastelae. The sequence continues at coordinate 19,798 of JAPYNY010000060.1, read as the reverse complement.
CGGCGGTTGTTCGGCCCGTTGGGTGATTTAATTGTGTCCGATGGCGGGGTGCAGCTTGGGGTGCAAGACGTCAGGAGTTTCGGGTTCAGTTTTTCTGATGCGCCTGTGTTTGAGAGTTACGCTATTTTGTGGCGAGAGCGAGAACTGGCGGTTGTGGACCCGTCTACCCATGCCCCAGAGGTGGAGCTTTCAGGTATTTCGGAAGGCCAGCTGGTCGGCAGCGATGAAAAGGTTAGGTTGTGTTTGGCAGCCGGGGATGCTGATGGGGATGATTTGGCTTACAGGGTGTATTACTCCACAGACGATGGGGCTTCCTACGAGTTGCATCAGCAACTAACCGATACTGCCGGCTCTGGTGCTGGCGTTTCGGGGTTGGTGCTGGACGCCAGCGCTGTGGCGGGTTCTGACACAGCCAGGGTGGGGGTTTCAGTGTCTGACGGCACCCGCTCAGCGTTTGTTCAGACACCTGTTTTCACGGTGGAACAACACCCCCCAGAGGTCAGCATTGTAGCCCCTAGCGCAACTATAGTACAGGGGCCGGGTTGGGGTTCTGGTGTGGAGGTCAGGGTTCGCGACGCTGAAGAATATTTGCCTCATATTGAAGACACGGTTAGTTTGCATAGCAGCATAGACGGGCGTTTACGCGTTAAAACCACTTCCAGGGTAGGCAGTTATTTTCCTAGGGACAACCTGAGTCCCGGACGTCACATCATCACAGCTATGGCAACAGACAGCTCCGGCAGGTCAACCACCGCCAAAGCAACAGTTGATGTAGCCTCGGAGAACACTTCGCCCGACGCGGTGGATGATACGGTACATATACCGCTTTTCACACCAGTGCTGATTGAAGTTCTAAGCAACGATCTGGACCTTGACGGGGATTTCTCAGGCAACAGTTTCGCTGTAACAGCACCCCCAAAACTGGGAGAAGCTGAAAGTTTCAAAGGTGGACCAGCAAATTATTCTCCCAGATATGTGAGATATGTGGGCCACACCAGCGGGGTGGACCACCTCACATACCAGATTTGCGACACCAACTCAATCTGTGACACAGCCACAGTGCGAATCCACTTGGGTATAAGCGATTGCACCATCACAGGCACCGAAGGCGACGACCAACTAGAAGGCACATCGGGCGACGATATCATCTGCGGACTAGGAGGCAATGACACCATCAACGGGGCGGGTGGCGATGACATCATCCGAGGCGGAGCTGGCAATGACATCATCAACGGGGCGGGTGGTGATGATATCATCCGCGGAGGAGCCGGAAACGACACCCTAGAAGGTGGTGCTGGTCGGGACATTTTGTTCGGCGGCACAGACAGCGACGTCATCTACGGCGGCGATGGATATGACACACTAGCAGGGGGAGACGAAGTCGGCGAACAACAACCGACCGACAAGCTGTACTACGACGGCACTCGCACCCCGGTTGCTTACGACGAGCTGACAGACACCGAAGCCGAAGCCCTGGACACAGCCATATCTGAATGCCGGCAAGCCACCCCCGATAGCACATATTTCCGAAGCCGGGACACAAGATCCGAATGCCCAGACATGCTCACAGCGCTCTGCCGAACCGGAACCTCCCAAAACACCCAACAACCAGACACAGACAACCCCAGAAACGCCGCCTTCGCTTTCATCTGCTCAACAACCCATCTGGCAGAACTAGGCGAACAAGGATACCTAATACCACACGACAAAGATTTTGACCTATTGGCCGCTTCATTTGCTGACGATCAAGGATACCAAACCCGCAAATCAATCAACGACGACATACTTGCACTACACGACATCCTCACACAAAACACCCACAAAATATCCGAACCCACTACAGCCAAACTCCGCGAACTCACACAAACCATCAACCGCTTCGCCACCCAAGCCTACCAAAAACTCCCACTCATATACTTTTGAGAAACCCGAAAAATCCGCACCATCATAAGGGCGAAATACCCAACAGGATTGGCACAAGTCACGAGTCTAAGATGCTTCCACAACTAGAGGTGTTTCCAAGAACAAGGAAAGTTTCGGGAACTCTTTTCCCATATAAAAGGGCTAAAAAGGTCTAAACGAGTATGAAGCTTACCACGCAAATGCCTGAAACTCTTACTCTGGGTAGCTGGCAGCAATCGCTGTCGTTATCATCACAATAGCTATCTGTTTGATACTCGGGGTAGGTGAAATTGCTATTTCGCCTGTCACAGGTAATCTGGCTGTGAGATATGTGGGGCACACCAGTGGGGTGGACAGCCTTACATACCAGATTTGTGACACCAGTTCGGTCTGCGATACGGCAACGGTGCGAATCCACTTGGGGATAAGCGATTGTACCATCTTGGGCACCGAAGACGCCGACCAGCTAGAAGGCACACCAGGAGACAACATCATCTGCGGAATAGGAGGCAATGACACCATAGCAGGCAACGCAGGCGATGATATCATCCGCGGCGGAGCCGGCAACCACAGCCTGCAAGGCAATGCCGGTAGTGACATTTTGTTCGGCGGTGCAGACGGTGACGTAATCTACGGCGGCGATGGATATGACACACTAGCAGGGGAAGACAAAGTCGGCGAACGACAACCGACCGACCGGCTTTACTATGACAGCACTCGCACCCCGGTTACCTTTGACGAACTGACAGATACCGAAGCCGAAGCCCTCGACACTGCTATATCTGAATGCCGGCAAGCTACCCCTAACAGAGCATATTTCCAAAGTCGAGACACAAGATCCAAATGTGCCGACATGCTTGCATCGCTTTGCCGAAACGGAGCCTCACAAAAGGGCCAACAAGCAGACACAGATAACCCCAGATACGCCACTTTTGATTTCATCTGCTACACAACCCACATGGCAGAACTAGGCGAACAAGGATACCTAATACCACACGATAAAGGCATCAACCCAATACTTGACACCAGCGACAGATACCAAACCCGCAAATCAATTAACAACGACATACTCGCCCTATACGACACCCTCACACAAGACACCTACACAATATCGGAGACCACCGCAGCCAAACTCCGCGAATTCACACAGACCATCAATCGCTTCGCTACCCAAGCCTACCAAAAACGCCAACCTATTATATACCTATAAACTCCAGAATTTTTGAAGTTTGATTTTTGAGGCCAGCCATTTTTCGCTTAGCCTGTGGCCTCCAAAGCGCTGGCCACGGCTTCATTGACTAGTTCTCCGTTGCGGGTGTTGACTCCCTTGACCAGCTCGGGATGCTGGCGCATGGCTTCATCCACCCCATGTGCTGCCAGAGCCGCCAAGTAAGGCAAAGTGGCATTGGTCAGCGCCCAGGTTGAAGTGTGGGGGACAGCTCCGGGCATGTTGGCCACTCCATAGTGCACCACCCCATGTCTTTCAAAGACGGGCTCAGCATGGGTGGTCTCTTGCGTGGTAGCCACGCACCCACCTTGGTCAACAGCTACGTCAATCACCACAGCCTTGGGCGACATGAGACTCACCATGTCTTCGGTCACCACCACCGGTGCTCTCTTGCCAGCTACCAGCACCGCCCCAATGAGCAAATCTGCCCCCGCCACAGCTCGCTCCAATGCCCCCCGATTGGAAGCCAAAGTGGTGATGCGTCCGCGATGTATCTGGTCGGTCCAGCGCAGGCGGTCCAAGTCTTTGTCGAAAAGCTGGACTTCGGCTTCCATCCCGGCGGCAATCCAAGCTGCATTCCAGCCCACATTGCCAGCCCCGATCACGCAAACTCGCCCCGGGCGAACTCCCGGCACACCACCCAGCAACACTCCTTTGCCACCGCTGTGAGCCTCCAGAAAATGCGAACCGATTTGCACAGCCATGCGCCCGGCGACTTCGCTCATGGGTGCCAGCAGGGGCAGGGAATGGTTGTCTCTTTCAACTGTTTCATAAGCCACAGCACAGGTCTTGCTGGCTATCAGCGCCTGAGCTAGCTGCGGGTAAGCAGCTAGATGCAAAAAAGTGAACAGCACCAAGTCTGGCCGCAAGAAGCGATATTCCTCCTCCAGTGGCTCCTTGACTTTGGCGATGAGGTCGGCGCGCTCCCAGACTTGCTCGGCTGAGTCCAGCACCTGTCCGCCTGAGGCGATGTAATCCTCGTCTTTGATGGACGAATCCAAGCCGGCCCCTCGCTCAATCAGAACTTGAATGCCGTAGGTGGAAAGCTCCCTGACGCCGTCAGGGGTGATGGCTACGCGATGCTCGTCCGACTTTATCTCCTTGGGGACTCCGACTATGTTGCTCATTGGAATTAAATCTAGTTAGTTAGGCTCGCTGGTATCTTGCGTCTGTTTTGCGCTCCAGTTGATCCCAGCGGCTTCTGCGGCCGCCAAAACGATAGCTTGGGTGCCCAGCCTGCCTCTGTCAGTTTCTAGCAGGCTGCGGTAGCGGCTTTGAGCCAGAGACAGACTATCGGTTGGGACGCCCAGCCGCTCAGCTTCAGCTTGAGCAATTTCTAAATCCTTCACGAAGTGCTCCACGTAAAAGCCAGGGTTGAAGTCGCTCTGCAGAATTCGGGGCACCAAGTTAGACAGCGACCAGCTGCCTGCAGCCCCTGACTGCACCGACTCCAAGACCAGATTTGGGTCCAGCCCAGCCTGTTGGGCATACAGCAGTGCTTCGCTAATCCCCATCATGGTTGAAGCGATGAGCATTTGATTGACCATCTTGGTGTGCTGGCCGGCTCCGGGGCCGCCTTGCAAGACCCAGGTTTTGCCCAGCGCCTCCCAGAGCGGGGCAAGGCGTTGTGCGGTTTTGGCATCCCCGCCGATCATGATGGAAAGTGTGCCGTTCCTAGCCCCAACATCGCCCCCCGAGACAGGAGCATCCAGCAGCTTGACTCCTTGCTGGTGGCAAACAGCTGCCAACTCCTTAGCCAAAGTAGGTTCGCTGGTGGTCATGTCCACTATAACCTGACCAGGCCGGCAGCCATGCAGCACGCCAGTTTCTCCCAGCAACACATCTTTCACATCAGAAGGAAACCCCAACATGGTAAAGATGACGTCCGATTGCTCGGCCACTTCAGCTGGGGTGTCGGCCCACTTGGCGCCAGTATCCAAGAGCGGCTGGGCTTTAGTTGGAGTGCGTGAATGAACGCACAACTCATAGCCAGCCTTCATCAGATTGGCGCACATGGATGCTCCCATCACGCCGGTTCCAACCCATCCCAAACGGGTGGTGGCTGGTGTTACGCCGGGAAGTTCGGGATCCATGTCTGGTTAAGGCTTCTGGCTCGGCTCTGAGGCTGGCTCAGCGGACGGCTCTTCAGCAGATGGGGGTTCAGACACTTGAACTGGGGGCTGGTTTGGCGAAGACATGGCTCTTTCTGGCGTATGTCGGCATTGGGCTGGCTATATTTTGTACTCTAGATGAAGGAAGCCACCGACTCCTAGCCCCAGCCCAAAGGAACTCAAAATGCCGTCAGAACATCTGCTGCTGGACATAGACAACCAGATTGCCACCATCACCAACAACAAACCCGACAAGCACAACGCCTTTGACGACGACATGGATGCGCGTCTGTTTGAAATTCTGGGGGAGTTGCGCTCCAACCCAGAGGTGCGGGCGGTTATCTGGCAAGGCGAAGGCAAGTCGTGGTCGTCGGGCAGGGATGTGGCAGCTATCGGCACCAACATAGCTGGCATGAAGCACCATCACCTGATGGTCAGAGGGCACGAAGGCATTCAGAGGTTGTTTCAGCTTCAAGTGCCGGTCATCGTGGCCATACAGGGCTGGGCTATAGGCGGCTCATTCCAGCGTGCCCTGTTGTGCGATATTCGGATAGCTGCTTCAGACGCCAAGTTCATGCTGCCTGAAGTAACCCACGGCGTGATACCCGACACCGGCGGGGTAGCGGCGCTGTATGAGATTGCCGGGCACGGATTGGTGAGCGACATGGTGCTGTGCCGACGCGTGCTGACGGCCCAGGAAGCCCTGCATTATGGCATAGTCTCCAGGGTGGTTGAGCCCGCGGATTTGCATTCTACCGCCCAGGAAATGGCCGAAAGAATAGTGGCTGCGCCGATGGCCACAGTAGAGACAGCCCGCTGGGTCATACGCAACATGGCCGACCCACCTCTCAGGCGCTCCATGGCGGATGAACTAATCGCCCAAACCTACATAAACCGCTCAGACGACTTTGCGGAATTCAGATCCGCCAGAGAGCAAGAGCGTCCCCCCAAATACGTTGGCAACTAAAGGAACGTTGGCAACTGAAAGCAGGTGATTGCAATGCCCAGTGGACTTCCAGAACCCCCTCCCATTGGAAGCACAGCGCTTCCCCCGAAAACCTTTTCCGGCACGACAGTGTTGGTAACCGGCGGCGGCAGCGGCTTGGGCAAAGCCATTGCCACAGAATTCGCCAGACTTGGCGCCAAGGTGTCCATCGCCAGCCGCAAGCAAGAGCATCTGGAAGCTGGTTTAGCGGCTTTGGCCGAGGTCGACTGCCAAGCTAGCTGCGCTGTTGCCTGCGACATTCGCGACGCCGAACAAATAGCACAAACCTTTGATGAGGTTGAAGCCAAACTAGGGCCTGTGGATGTGCTGATCAATAATGCTGCCGCCAATTTTCCAGTGCCGGCCGAGGATATGTCTCCCAATGCCTGGCGGGTGGTGGTGGACATCACCCTGAATGGGACTTTCTTGTGCGCCAGGGAATTTGCCCGTCGGCACATCGCAGCAGGCACTCCCGGCACCATCGTCAATGTAGGGGCATCGTATGCCTGGACTGGCGGGCCTGGATTTGCCCACTCAGCAGCCGCCAAGGCTGGCGTCAAGAACATGACTGAAACCTTGGCGGTGGAATGGAGCCCCTATGGCATCTCGGTCAACGGCTTGGTGCCGGGCCTGTTTCCGCATGATGACATGACCGCCGACATTCGCTCCAACCTGGATCGAACCTCAGAAAAAGACCTCTCCCAGCCCGCGCTCAGGGTTGGCCGCTTGCGGGAGTTGGGCTGGGCCGCGACTTTTTTGGCCTCGCCATATGCCCGCTTTATTTCAGGTCATACCCTGGTGGTTGACGGTGCCAACTGGCAGCGGCGCTTCATGACCATGCCGGCTGTGGCAACGGTGCGGGAACAAATGGGCAAAGAAGATTTTTCCGGCTAGGTTGCAGCCAGTCAATACAGCCGCGGCCAATAAGGCAGTCACCAATGACCACACTCCAAAAAATCAAAGCGCAGTTGAATCACCCTGTTATTGACGGGGATGGCCACCACATTGAATATGTGCCCTATGTCAGGGATCTGATTCAGCAAGATTTCGGCTCGCGGTTGGCTGAGCGGTTCTCCCAAGTTGTCCACGGAGCGGCTTTGACCCGACAGGTTCCCCTTGAAAATCGCCGGGCCGCAGGAGTAACCCGCACAGCTTGGTGGGGTTTGCCGACACGCAACACCTTGGACAGGGCCACGGCCATGTTGCCGGGTCTGCTCTATGAGCGTCTGGAAGAATTCGGCCTTGACTATGCCCTGTTATACCCCACCTACGGTCTGGTGGTAACGGCTCATCCCGATGAAGAGTTGCGTCCAGCGATGGCCAGGGCTTTCAATCGCTACAGCGCCGAAGTCTTTGCTCCTTATAGAGACAGGCTTGAGCCAGTCGCGGCTATTCCGATGGCAAACCCGCAGGAAGCTTTGGCTGAACTTGATTTTGCCGTAGGAGAGCTGGGTCTGAAAGCGGTAATGATGGCTGGGATCATTCCACGTCCAATACCAGGGGTCCCAGGTGAAAATACCAGAGCAGCCAGATACATCGACACAGTCGGGCACGACAGCATCTACGACTACGATCCGGTCTGGCGAAAATGCGCTGAGTTGAAGGTGTCCCCGACCTTCCATGCCGGCTCCCAAGGGCTGGGCATGAGAGCTTCCAGAACAAACTACGTCTATAACCACATCGGCAACTTTGCCGTCGCGGGGGAAGCTGCTGCCAGATCGCTGTTTTTTGCAGGTGTCCCCATGAAATACCCAACGCTCAAGTTTGCGTTTCTGGAAGGTGGTGTGGCTTGGGGCGCCAATTTGCTGGCCGACTTAATCGGTCATTACTCCAAACGCAACCGCGCCTTTCTGGAGCACTACAACCCCGCCCAGCTCAACAAAGCAGCTTTGCGAGAGTTCATTTCCCAACACGGCTCCACGCAGGTTATAGCGCGCTTGGACGAATTGGATGAAGCTGTGCTGATGCTGAGCGACCCGGAGGAGCCGCCCGACAATCTAGATGAGTTTGCTGAGAGCCAGGTGGGCTCTGAAGACGATATTGTGGATGTTTTCAGCAACCAGTATTTTTTTGGCTGCGAAGCTGATGACCCGATGAATGCCGTGGGTTTTGCCCGTGCCATGCTACCCCGCGAAACCAAGCTGAATGCCGTCTTTGCCAGCGACATCGGCCACTGGGACGTGCCCGACATGGGAGAGGTGCTGCTGGAAGCTTATGAGCTGTTGGAAGACGGACACCTGAGCGAAACCGACTTTGAAGAGTTCGCCTTTTCCAATGCTGTGCGCCTATGGGGTGGTGTAAACCCCGGTTTCTTTGAGGGCACAGCCGTGGCGCACGCGGCCAGCAGCTGCTTGCAAGGCTAGGCGGCCGAGACTGCGGGCACTGGCACCTTCTCGGTGATGTCATCCCAGCGGATGGGCATCTTAGCCAGGCCATCAATCAGGTTAGACCAAACTCTGGGCAACTTCGACTGTTCAGCATCCAACTCCAGCCCTTTGAACCGTGTCAGTAGTTCCCTGAACATTATTTGGAGTTCCAAGCGAGCTAGGCTGGCGCCCAGGCAGAAGTGAGGCCCGCCAGCTCCGAAGGCAACATGCAGGCTAGGCGCTCGCTCGACGTCCAGCTGGTTGGGATTCTCAAACACTGTCTCGTCTCGATTAGCTGAGGGATACCACATGACAATGGGCTCACCTGCCTTTATTTCAACGTCTGCGACGGTGGTATCTTGAGTGGCTATTCGTTTGAACTGCATCACCGGTGTCACATAGCGCAGAAGCTCTTCAATAGCCTGCGGGATTTTAGTTTCGTCTGCTTGCAGTATTTCCATCTGGTCGGGATGGTTCAGCAAAGCTAGCGTGCCCGAGGTGATCAAATTGCGTGTCGTTTCTGAGCCGGCGTTTTGCAACAGCATGAAGAACAAGTCAATTTGCATCTGGGTGAGCTTTTCGCCGTCAATTTCGGCGTGCAAGATGACGCTGATCAAGTCGTTTTGGGGGCTGTCTTGGCGGATTTCACACATCTTGTCGGCGTAGGCATACATTTCGGCTGCTGCTTTGTGGCGTTCTTCAGGGGAAACTGTCCGATCAAAGCCAAAGGTGGCCTCTGTCAGCTCGAAGATGTAATGCCTGTCCTCAGTTGGCACGCCCACCAAATCAGCAATCACTTGAAGCGGTAGTTCAACCGCAATTTCAGATACCATATCGCAGCTTTTGTTCTCGGCAACTTTGTCAATTAGACCATCGACTATTTCTTGAATTCTGGCTTCCAGATCCTGGATTCTGCGGGGTGTGAAACCTCGGTTGATGAGCTTGCGCATTTTGGTGTGGTCGGGTGGGTCCAAGCTGATTAGAAACTCCAGCTCAGCTTCATCCATATCGTTGCCCTCGCCTGTGTCCAGGAATGGATTCGGGCGGCTACTGAACAACTGATAGTGCCGTGAGACATAGGCAACATCTTTGTGGCGCACCAGATTCCAGTAGCCGTCAGGGTAGGAGACGTGCTCCTGCTTGAAAATGGGCTTGTTGGCCCGTAAGTAGGCGAAATAGTCATGGTCAAACCCGTTTTGAAAGTTCTTGGGATGGTGAATTGGCAAATTTTGCATAATTTTTTCCATATCTTCTCCTTGAAATATAAAGCTAATGGGGTTTTTGTCCTATGGTTGCCAACGACAGAGTGCTCATCATGACTGAACCCGGCCGGCGAGCCTGGGCAATGGCTTCCTGGCATTGCTCTTCGGTCATGATTCCAGCGGCAATCAGCGAAGGAGCTGCTCGCTCCAAAGCCAAGAACCACCATTCCCCACCGGACTCGCCGGGGCGCATGGCCCAGACATCGCCTTGAATGTCCAACTTCTGCAAGCCCAGTTCGCTGAACCGAGCTAGCAGCTTGTGACCCAAGTTTGGGTCTCTCCAAGGGGTGGTAGCCCCCATGCAGATTGTTTTATGCATGGTGGCATAAGGCTCAGGCAGGGGCTGGCTGGCAAAAGCTTCGAAGTGCCCCTCTTCGGCCACCAGCCAGCCACCAGGCTGCAAAGCCGACATCAATTTCTCCAGCACGAGCTCTCTTTCGGGAATGTGCTGAAGCACCGCACGGGCATGGATGAGCGAAAAATAGCCAGCCGGAAGCTCATCGGTGGCGTGGTCGTGCTGTGTTATCTTGACGTTTTTGGGCATCGGGTCGTGAAAACGTAAATCCATGTCGCACGACCATACCTCACCTTGCGGGCAGACATTTTCCGCCAGCCAAGCTGAAACCGTTCCGGCACCTGCGCCAGCAACCATGCATTGGCTATCGGCCGGCAGGCTCAGCTGTGAAAGGATGGCGAAGGTTTTAGGGTCTCTGGTCTTGGCGAGGTGCCTCAGGCGCACGTGCTCCAGTTGAGCTTCCTCATCGGGAACTCCGTAACTTTCTGGTACGCCAGCACTGTTGTTGTTGTCGCTATTTTTCATGGGGAAGTTCTATCAGGCGGTGCAACTCATCGTCCAGCGGAGACAAGGTCGCCATCCGCATAAAATTGCTCAGCCCAACGTCTGAAGGCCATAATGGGGCCGTCTTCTGGCACCAAGGCCGGCGAGGCAATTTGAATTTTGTTGTCAAAGATTATGTTGTCTTCCAGCATTTGCTTGCGCAGGTCGGCCACCAGCGCTTGGCCCACCCGGTTGGTCTTGGCCAGCAGTTCTTCCGTGTGGCCTAGCTTGCGAATTTTATATCCCTTGATTGAGAGGGTGTATTCCCAGTCAATCGGGGTGGTGCCCGACATGAAAATGGTGTCAATGATGCCAGCGAACCGGGCTATGCTAAAACCTGGCCCCCAGGAGTCAGTATCTATGCGCCCTGGCGTCGGACCCCGCGGGGTGTCAAAGTCAACCTTGGAGCGCAGTGAAGATTTGTAGCCGTCATAGGTCAGGCTCTCCAACTCAGGCACGGTGGCAGCGCCGTGAACGGTTTTGAGATGGATATAGTCGGGGCCGTTCTCGGCCAGTTCTTGCCACGGACAGCGCACCTTCCATTCGGCCTTGTGGAATTCGGTCCACTCGTCGGTGAAATATTCGGGAAAGTCTGGAATTTCCCAGAGAGGTTTACAAGCTGGGTCTGGGTGATACCAGAACAGCACCAGACCATTGCGCTCAACGGTGGGGTAGCTGCGCAGCTTGGCTTTGCGATTGACCTTGTTGCTGTAGGGGACTTTGACGTTCTGTCCGTCTCCGTCATATTCCCACCAGTGATAAGGGCACACTAGATTGTCGCCCTCAACTCTGCCTCCCAGCGCAATATTAGCCCCAAGGTGCGGGCAGTAGGCGTCCATGACGTGGGGGTGGTTATCTTGCCCGCGCCAAAGCACCAAATCTCGTGCCAGATAGCGTGCTTGGCGGACTTCGCCAGGCAAGAGATCGTCACTGTAGCAGGCGTAATACCATGCAAACGGGAAGGCTGTGTAGTAGGGGAAACGCTCTAGCGAACTCAGCGGAGTCGGCTCCGTCTCACCTTTGGCAGCCATGATTTGCAGAGGTGTCTGGCCAGGGAATTCACGGATTTTCACAGCCGCGGAAAACTGCTTGGTCGGCTCGGTCATATGGTTTAGCTATACGATACTTGACTTCCTCTGCAAAGATTAGCAAAAGGGTTGGCGAAAACTTTGCTATTGTGGGCACTATGGGACGACTGACCGGGAAAACAGCAATTATCAGCGGCGCAGCCAGAGGCCAAGGAGCTGCTGAAGCTCGCTTGTTTGTGAGTGAGGGCGCCAACGTCATTTTGGGCGATGTGTTGGATGAGCCAGGACAACAGCTAGCCGATGAGTTGGGCGACGCTGCCGCTTACGTCCATTTGGATGTTTCCGACCCGCAGGACTGGACTTTAGCCGTCAAGACCGCTCAAGAATTGGGGCCGCCTAATGTGCTAGTCAACAACGCTGGTATACACTGGGTGCGCAATATTGAAGAAGAGCAGCCTGATGCTGTCCTCAAAATGTTTTCGGTGAACGCTTTAGGGTGTTTTTTGGGCATTCAGGCAGTGGCTGAGCCAATGAGCCACACAGGGGGAGGTTCCATTGTAAACATCTCTTCTGTAGCAGGCATGACCGGGATTCACGGACACTCAGCCTATGGCATGAGCAAATGGGCTGTCAGAGGGCTGACTAAAATTGCTGCACTGGAGTTGGGCGAGAAGGGCATTCGTGTCAACTCCATACACCCTGGCCCGATCAATACGGAGATGCTGCCCGAGCGAGTGCGTGACGTTCCGGGTGTTTTTGCCCATCTGCCGCTTGGGCGAGCTGGGTCGGCTGAAGAAGTTGCCAACCTGGCCCTGTATCTGGCTTCAGACGACTCCAGTTTCCAAAGCGGAGGAGAATACGTTATTGATGGGGGAGGCTGGGCCGGTCACCCCAGGCGCTAGTTTCCGCAGATAGCCCGGCTTTCGTTAATGGCCGGCTTCGGCTAACGGCTCAGTTAGCGCTAATAGCCGGCTTCCAGATCAACCACGCCCTTCAACGGCTGGCCATTCACCCAGCACGCAAGGTTGTCTTCAAAGTCTTGATACACTCTGGCCAGGGCCTTCGGCTCACTCCAGGAAATGTGCGGAGTCAGGCGGACTTTAGGATGCGAGTATAGCCAGTGCTCAGCAGCCAGCGGCTCGCCACTAGCGGTGTCCAAAGATGCTCTAGCTACGATATTGCCGTCCAAGGCCCGCCGTAGCGCAGCTTCATCCACCAACTCTCCGCGAGCGATGTTGAGGAAGTGAACTCCCGGTTTGCATCTTTCAAAGAAAGCATCATCAGCTAGCTCGGTGGTCTGAGGAGTCAAAGCACACGCCAACAGAACTACATCTGCCTCAGGCAGTAACTCAACCAAAGAATCCACCACCACAACCTCAGTTAGCGGCGATGGCTTGCGGGTGCGCCTGAAAGCCACCACTTCCATACCGAAGGCCAAGGCTCTGCGAGCAGTTTCCGTAGCGATAGCCCCCAACCCCACTATGGCCAAGCGTTTGCCGTGCAAAGTGCCTGCATGCTGTGGGGGAATGAACCACCTCTCAGGTTTTTGGCTGATCCAAGCGTCTGGAAGGTTTTTCTCATAAGCCAGCATGTGTGCCAGCACCCATTCTGAAATCGGCAAAGCACTGGCGCCTCGGGAACAGGTCAGAATTTGGTCTTGAAGCAGATGAAGCGGAAAGCGGTCAACGCCGGTGCCTAGCACATGAATCCATTGGATACCCCTAGTCAGCACTTCCGCCATGTTGGGAGCTCCCAAACTTGAGGTGACCAAAACATCTCCTGCTGCATCTGCCGACAGTTCCCCTTCGGTGGGGATGCCAATAAAGTCCACCTTTGGAAACCTAGGCGCCAACTCTTCAATAACATGGCTGCCATAGTTATGCAAGACGCAAGTTTTTGTTGCTGTAGAAGCCATTACTCTTTTCAGTTTGCCTTGTGGTTAGCAGTTTGATGGAAAACAAGCCTAGGCGCCAAGCTGCTTCCCCCAGCCCTTCAACGATAGAACTTTTAGGCTAGGTAGGCTTAAAACATCATGAAAGCCAGCCAACTACGATGAAAGCCAGCCAACTGCGCCAAGAATTCACCGATTTCTTTGAAGCTCGCGGGCATGCGGCGGTGCGCTCAGCCAGCCTCATCCCGCATGACCGAACGCTGCTGTTTACCGTGGCGGGCATGGTGCCTTTCAAATCTTATTTCCTGGGGGAAGAGCCAGCCCCTTGGAAGCGAGCCGTGAGCGTGCAAAAATGCGTGCGCGCCGGGGGTAAGCACAACGACTTGAACGAAGTAGGCCACACCGCCCATCACCTGACCTTCTTTGAGATGCTGGGCAACTTCAGCTTTGGAGACTATTTCAAGGAGGATGCCATCAGATGGGGATGGGAGTTCAGCACTGAAGTGCTGGGTTTTGACCCTGAGAGGCTGTGGATTACAGTGCATGACTCCGATTCTGAGGCAGAGCAACTTTGGCGGGAGGCAGCTGATGTACCAGCCGACCGCATTCAAAAGATGGATGAGGACAACTACTGGAGAATGGGCGAAACAGGCCCGTGCGGCCCCTGCTCGGAGCTTTACTACGACAAGGGGGAGAACTTCGGCGAGGCTGGTGGCCCGGCGGGGGGCAATGAGCAACGTTATGTGGAGTTCTGGAATTTAGTCTTCATGCAGTTCTCCCAAAGCCAGGACGGGCTGAGCAACCTGCCCAACCCCAGCATCGACACAGGGGCTGGGCTGGAACGGCTGTTGGCTCTGCTGCAGGGGGTGTCTTCAGTCTTTGAGATAGACGAAATGCAGAAGTTGCTGGATAAGGCCGCTGAAGCCACCAAAACACCCTACGGGCAAGACCAGGCCAAAGATGTCTGGTTGAGAATTCTGGCTGAGCACGCCCGCACCATGACTTTTTTGATCTCCGACGGCGTGTTTCCATCCAATGAAGACCGAGGTTATGTCTTGCGCCGAATTATGCGCCGGGCCATCAGGCATGCCTACCTGCTGGGCACCAAGGAGCCAGTCTGCCCTGAGTTGGTGGATGAAGTGGTGGCCATCATGGGGCAGGATTATCCGGAGTTGGTCAAAAACCACCACTACGTACGAGAAGTCGTGGCCCGCGAGGAAGAACGTTTCAGACAAACCTTGTCCAAGGGCACAAAATTACTGAACGATCAACTGAAGCTGCTAGACCCAGGCGGTCTGCTAGGCGGACAGCAGGCATTCATGTTCCACGACACCTATGGTTTCCCGGTGGAGCTGGTGGAAGAAGTAGCCCAAGAGCAAGGCTTTTCAGTGGACAAAGCCGGTTTTGACAGGGAAATGTCAGCTCAACGCGAACGTGCTCGCCAAGACCGCCAGGCAAAGTCGGCAGGCAATGGCAATGTGGAAGCTGAGGCGGCTATTTTAGCTGAGTATGGCGAGACTGATTTCATCGGGCGGTTTCGCCCCGTGGAGCCGGCTTATGCCAAGGTATTGCTGGTTACCGACCAGGGAGTGATTCTAGACCGAACGCCCTTTTACGCTGAGTCGGGCGGACAGGTCGGCGATATTGGCACGCTCAAGTCGGTTGAGCGAGACACAAGCGCGGACGTAACAGATACCACCTACCCGGTGGCTGGCTTGCACCTGCATCACACAGTTGCGCGCGCTCCGTTTGAGCCAGGTGAGACAGTGCTTGCAACGATCGACAACGCAAGGCGTGAATCCACCCGCCGCCACCACACTGGTACCCATCTTTTGCATTGGGCTCTACGAGAAGTTGTGGGCGACCACATCACCCAGCAAGGTTCATTCGTGGGGCACGACCATCTCAGATTTGATTTTTCACATTTCCAGGCGCTGACGCCAGCAGAAATCAGCACCATTGAAGACTTAGTCAACCAGAATATTTTGGACAACGAGCCAGTCAAGCACTTTGAGAAGTCCTATGACGAAGCCAAGCGGATGGGGGCTTGGTCGTTCTTTGGCGACAAATATGGCGATCGTGTGTTGGTCTTGGAGGCTGGCAGCCATTCCTTGGAGTTGTGCGGTGGCACCCATGTGGAAGCCACGGGCGACATTGGCTTGTTGAAGATTGTCTCAGAAAGTTCTATCGGTGCCAACATCAGAAGGGTGGAGGGCATTTGCGGAGCTGGGGTGCTGACCAGGCTTAGGCATGCTGAAAGCAAGCTGCGAGATGCAGCTGCCATCTTGGGGGCTTCAACTGAAGACCTTGGAAAAAGCATCCAAAAACAAAAGGATGAACTCAAGGAGTTGCGTGAGGAGTTGCAGGCGGCGCGGCAAAAGGGAGCTGTCTCCCAAGCTGAAAACCTTATTGAAACGGCTGAAAATGGGGTGGTGGCGGCTGAAGTTTCAGGCTTGGACAGGGGCCAACTGCGAGACTTAGCTCTGGCAGTACGCCAAGATACCAGGGTCAAAGCCGTTATCTTGGGGCTGGCTCCTGAAAGCGGTGGAGTAGCTTTGGTGGCAGCAGTCAAGCCGCAAGAGGGCTTGCATGCCTCACAAATTCTACGTGATGCTCTGAAGCTGGTCAAAGGCGGAGGTGCTGAAAATCCAGAATTGGCAGCAGGCGGAGGCAAGGACGCCTCCAAGCTGTCTGAGGCAGTGGCTTTGGCTAAAGAGATTGCTCTGAGCCAGTTAAGCGGGGGGCGCAGTTAGCTGCTAGGCACCGCAATTGTCTTTACGCCAGACACAACCAGCCTGCCACAGCAAAACAAGCCAGCATCCAATCAGGAGAGCCAGCCCCAGCTAGCAGCATTGTGCGAGTCATAGGCATTGATTTGGGGGAGCGTCGAATAGGAGTAGCCATCAGCGACACTTCGGGGGTGATAGCTACGCCCCACAGCTTGCTGGAAGTTCCAAAGTCAGGCACCGCACTGGGAGTGCTGGAGGAGAAACTACCCGCTCTGGTTAAGAGTTTTCAAGCCGATGTTTTAGTGATTGGGCTGCCAGTATCGCTTTCAGGACAACTTGGCCCAGCGGCACAACAAGCTCAAGCTATCTGTGAAAAGCTGTCTGAGATTTTGGCTATACCTGTGATGACGCACGATGAACGCCTCACCACTGCCATCGCCGCCCAAGCTTTAAAGGAGACCACCCTAAGCGACAAAAAGCGCCGCTCCAAGATCGACAAGGTAGCCGCCGCAGTTATGCTGCAGTCGTGGCTTGACTGCCAGTCATAGCAAAAAATTAATTTTAGGCAACATTGGCTGCTAAAATTAAAAAAACATGGTCAGATATTCATCTAAGATCTGGAGCCACATAAGTAAGCAGTCACAATATGCATGATGCATGCAGACCTCTAACAGAGTTCTTTGCAGGAAGTTGATAACCTATTTGCAGGTTTCTTAAATACGAAGAGACATATATCTAGGTATGTTGCGCGATGGGCTTCAGCAAAAAGCAATGGAAGAACTGAAGAGTTGTCGGCACGACAGCCGTGACAGGAGCCGTCCAGCTAAATACTAATGAGCTGCACAGCCTTCCTACTGCCTTTCATTGCATAGAGCTCTGTATTTTTCTTGAATTTCTTCAGATTGTCTGAAGGCAGCGTGCAATTCAAAGCATTCTACATTTTGGGGAGGGCTGTCACTTTGCCAAATTTTTTGGGTATAGGGCTGCCACAGTGCGCAGGCGGCCTGTTGGGTATGTTGCACACGCTGTTGAAAAATGTAGTGTTGGTTATCTATATTTAGCGTTAGGTTGCATATTTCTTCGGCTTTTGTGAAGCAGTTAGGGTTCAGATTATCATCTTTAGCACCAGTATAAAATCCTTGGTAGGTTTGGCATGCCTCTAGTAATTCCTGTTGCATGCTTTCCATATAGATCTCCTGCATTTTCTGTTGTACTTGTTCTGCTGCAAGCATGTTTGAGAACGGTACGTTGTCATCGCTTTTTTGTTTGCTTGAGGTGTTGCAGCCAAGAATGACTGCAGAAACTAAAAGTATGAGGCTGAGTTTTATTAAATTCATAATTCACAATTCTAATCAACTTCACCATCAATAGATAAACTATAGAATTTTTTGGTATATCGGCACAGCATATGCACTAAGCGTCTCCAATAATTGGGTGAGTTTGGTTTCAGTTTCCCTTGGTATTTCAGTGGTGTTATTGTTTAAAAAGTTTGACAGTGCTTGTGCGTCGCTTTCAACTAATTCTCGAAAATCATCAAATACCAGGCTATAGCCTGAAATATTTATATTGAAAATGCCACGAAACCTTTTCTTTAATACATATCCTAAATCAACTGTTTCAGCTAGACTAGCAGCTTCGCAAAGAAAGTCTACTACTATTCGTCTTGTGGTGCCTACCTTTAGTCCTTGCTCAACACCTAGCGCAAGTCTGGACAAGCATAAATCATGCATAGATTCTGAACAAAGCCCCGATTCAGATAAAATTAACCCTGGAATTTTATATATTTCATTTTCCTGATAAGCTTCTCCGCCACATAAAAAAATGATTATATCAATGTAGTCTTTTTCTTGCTGGCTCAATCCTTCTGAAGCAGTATTGATGTCAATGGGATCATGATACGCTCTGTTATTGTGCCCAATTTCTTGTTCCCTGGTTTTTCCGTCGATTGTATCTAGCCCTAACCCACCATGGATAACATCGCTGCCTGGGCCACCTAGTATGAGATCGTTGCCTGAGTTGGTGTGGATGGTGTCGTTGCCTGGGCCACCTAGTATGAGATCGTTGCCTGAGTTGGTGTGGATGGTGTCGTTGCCTGAGCCGCCTGAGATCACGTTATCGCCTGAGCCGCTGTAGATGGTGTCGTTGCCTCCTCTGCCGCGAATTGTGTCAATACCGTCTAGTCCGCAGATTACATCATCTCCTTCAGTACCGTAAAGATTATCGTTTCCGTTAGTGCCTGTTATGGTGCAGTCGGCTAGCCCGGCATGTATGTGGACTGTGGCAGTGTCGCAACGCGAGCTGACATCGCAGATCTCATATACTAGACTGTCGCTGCCAACTGTGGTGGCTTCATACCATAGAACCCCGGTGGTGTCGCAACGCAAAGGAGCTCCGCAAACTTCAAAGCTGAAGGATTTGCCGTCTACGCCGACGATATGGGCCGATGACCATCTTTTGCCCGCTTTGCTGTCAGTGTGGGCTTGTCTGACGCCTGCTTTGCCTAGTTTTGGGGGAACGACTATTCTCAGGGTGCTTGTGTTGATATTTCTCTCCAGATCAAAGTCGTTGAATACAACATCAAAAAACTCCCTGCCAGACAACGAAACTGAAACAACATCATCTGCGGCCACAGGTGCGGTGTTAGATAAGCCTACACTGACAACTGTTTTGGCCACGCTTGTCAGTCCAGAACTGTCAATAGCGAAAACTCTCACTACATGACAACCCACAGTTTCCCACAAGTTGTATGTCCACAAGCTGGACTCCACATTTCCGACAAGACTGCTATGCCACACCAGCGCATCATCATCCAGCCAGCCATCTTCAGCATCCCAGGCACGAGCTCGCAGCTCATACCTCAAAACATCTTTTGGGAGCGTTGAACCCCCCTCAACCACCGGGGGAATGAACTCCACGAAAACAGGGTTGTTCTCAATCCACACCACAGGCCTGCTATTCCCCGAAGAATCCTCCCCCTCAACAGGAACGGGCAACTCACCCACTGCAGAACCAGCACCAGCAGCCACAGCACTGCCAACAACTACAGCCTCTGTCTGTTCTAAGCAATCATCTGAATCTCCACTCACAAAAGCACTGACCACAACAACAACTGAAACAATAAAAGACATCGCTGTAAACACTGTCAGAAAAACACGAAAAGCTCTACTCAACATGGAAACACCCCTAGTTTCCACCAGTCACGATATCTTCTTCAGCTACACCAAGCACCAAATTATCTCCAGGCCCGCCGTCTATAGTATCAGAACCCGAGTTGCCTCTGATGGTGTCGTCACTGAGTTTGCTATAGGATCTATTGCTTTCCATATCACTGGTGATGGTTATGGGTTTTGCCTTGCTTTGCATATGTCTTCAAAATTAAGTCCTACTTTATCATAATATGTTCTCCAGGCTTGATGAAAGCGATGTTCCTTTGAGCATGCTTCAGCATAGTCTTGGAT
>JAPYNY010000006.1 GCA_028283145.1 Candidatus Hopanoidivorans cymbastelae | reverse complement strand
CTTTAGAGCAGAACAGCTATGCTGGCGGCGCGGTGGTTTTGAGCTGTCAGTTCAGCCACCGCGTCTTCAGCGGTTTCAGAGGGGAAGGCAATCAGCAGCCCCCCTGAAGTTTGAGGGTCGGCCAGTATTGGCAAGATTTTCGAAGCAGAATTTACGCTACCGGAGCTGTTTTTGGGGTTCAAGCTGATTGAGGTGCCTAGTGCTTGATGGACGAATTCCGTATTGCGGTTTGTCCCGCCTGGGACAAAACCAGCGTCTGCCAACTCTTTGGCACCAGCCAAAACTGGAACTGCCTGCGTATCCAACTCAACTGCTACCCCGCTGGCTTGGCAGAGCTTGAACATGTGCCCCAACAAGCCAAAGCCAGTAATGTCGGTAGCTGCTGTGGCCCGATATTTTCGGGCCACCTTTGAAGCCACATCGTTCAGGCGCAGCATTTCGGTTACAGCCCCCCTGAAAGCATCATGCAAATGGCCACTTGGCTCAATGGCGCTTGACGGGCTGCGCATGACAGCTGTGGTGATGATGCCAGTGCCTAGCGGTTTGGTGAGTACGAGCTTGTCGCTGGGCTTCGCTCCGCTCAGAGTCAGCAGCTGGCTTGGCTCTGTGTGGCCCACAATAGCTTGGCCATAAAGAGGCTCGGAGCCGGTAACGGTGTGCCCGCCGGCGACCTGCCAGCCACCCCGTTCAGCCACTTCCGCCCCTCCAGCCAGCACTTGTGAAAGCACGTCCAAGTCCAGAGAATCCTTGGGCCAGCAGACCAGGTTAAGCCCAAACAAGGGGCTGGCGCCCATAGCGTAGATATCGCTCACTGCGTTCGTGGCGGCAATTTGCCCCCACAAAAAAGCCTCATCCACCAGCGGGCCGAAAAAATCAGCCGTAGCAATGAGCAATTTGTCGTCGGATGTGCGCCAAACAGCTGCGTCATCGCCTGAGTCGGCACCCACCAGCAAGTTCGGGTTTCCAGTTTGCGGCAGCAGACCCACAACTTGGGTCAAATCGGCTGGGCCGAGCTTGGCGGCTCAACCAGCCCCGCTGCTGAGGCTTGTGAGGCGCGGTCTCTCAGTTGGATTGCTGTCCATAAGGTAAAACTTAATGCAGATTTTGAAACTGCGGGCGGAACCCCTGGAGTTTATGCCGTCTGACTTGGGCTTTTGAGTACTTACTTTTGAGCACTTAACTGAAGAGCTAAAGTTGGCTCTGCCCCCTAGAGGTATGAGCCAGTCAATAAACTAAAAGAGTATGTCCAGCGATGGTCCAGTTCCCGAACTGCCAAGTGTGGAAGGGGAGTTGCCCATGTTTCCCTTAGGGTCGGTGCTGTTGCCCAAACAAGTATTGCCACTGCATATCTTTGAAGAGCGCTATTTGGAGATGATGTCGGTTTGCTTGGCGGGCAGCAAGCTGTTCGGTGTGGTCCTGATTGAACGGGGTAGTGAGGTGGGTGGAGGCGATATGCGCACTGATGTAGGTACTTTGGCCGAGATAGTTTCGCATCGCTCCTTGGACGGGCCTAGGCAGCGGATGGCAGTGTTGGCTGTTGGTCTCAGTCGTCTGCAGGTGCGCCGATGGCTCCAGGACGACCCATTTCCTAGGGCTGAAGTTGAGCCGTGGCCGTGTGAGCTGGGTTCAACTGGGGCGGCTAGTTGGTCAGACCAGTTCGACTCGGTGGTGGCTGCAACCAGACGCATCTGGGGCCTGCGAAAAGAAATGGGTGCCAACGACCCAGAGGTGCCTGATGAAATTGCCCAAGACTGGCAGGGAAGTTTCCTGCTGTCCAACCTGATACCCTTGCAGCAGTTTGACCGCCAAAAACTTCTGGAAGCTCCCTCAGTGGCCAACCGCTTGCAGTTGCTGGAGGAACTGCTGCAAGAACAAGAACAACTGCTGCTGGCAAATTTGAATACGCACTAGAAGCACCCATCAGCCTCACTCCCAAGATAATTGAGTTGCTTTCACTAGCCCAAGGCTCGGTTGTGCTAAAATTTTGTTGTCTTTGCCATCATAGGCACCTAATACAAGCACCTACTCAAAGAAAATTTTATGAACCCTTCCTCACCTGAATCCACCGCCGGCTCCCCCAGTGAAAATAGCGAGCCCGTCAGCGAAAATGCAGAACCCGCTAGCGACAACAGCGGCTCTGCCAGCCAAAATGGCTCAGTCGCCTCGTCGGTAGACCCGTTTGCTTCCGCCCAGCTAGGCCCCATTACCCTGCGGAACCGGATCATCAAGGCTGCCACCTTTGAAGGTGTCATGCCCGAAGCCTTGGTAACGCCAGAGTTGATTGAATACCACCGCGTGGTAGCAGCCGGCGGCGTCGGGATGACTACAGTTGCCTATCTGGCTGTGTCTCCCGAAGGTCGCACTCACGCCGAATGCCTGTGGATGCGCGAAGCCGCCATTCCAGGGCTCACCAAGCTGACCGAAGCCATCCACGCCGAGGGTGCTAAGATTTCGGGGCAGATCGGCCACGGCGGTATAGTGGCCAACGGCAAGTCCAACCAAGCTCAAAGCATCGGGCCTTCCAAGCAGTTCAACCCGATTTCCTTCAGAAGCGTCAAGGAGGCCACCGAAGCAGACATTGACCGGGTGCTGAAGGATTTTGCCAAGGCTGCTCGGATAGCCGTTACCAGCGGATTTGATTGCTTGGAAATCCATCTGGGGCACAACTACCTGCCTAGTTCGTTTTTGTCCCCCCGTTTGAACAAGCGGGAGGATTCTTGGGGAGGCAGTTTGAAGAATCGGGCTAAGTTTGCCCGCCAAGCTGTTTTGTCTGTGCGCGAGGAAGTTGATGGGGAAGTAGCGGTCATTGCCAAGCTCAACATGAAGGACGGCATTCCAGACGGTTTGGAGATTGAAGAAAGCTTGGAAGTAGCGCAGATGTTGGAAGAGGACGGCGGGCTGGACGCTCTGGAGCTGACCGGTGGGAGTTCCTACGGCAATCCCATGTATCTGTTTCGCGGCGAAGCTCCACTCAAGGAATTCGCCAAGACCTTGCCGCCCATTCCCAGGCTTGGCTTCAAGCTGATGGGCAAAAAGATGATGCCGTCGTATCCCTTCAAGGAGGCGTTTTTCAGAGACAATGCCCATAGGTATCTTGAACGGCTGAACTTGCCGATTATCTTGCTGGGCGGTATCAATGAGCTTGAAACCATCAAATCGGCTTTGAACGAAGGCTTTGCTTTTGTGGCTATGGGACGAGCGCTTTTGCGAACTCCGGATTTAATTGCCCGCATGCAAGCTGGGGAAATGGCCAAGGGGATTTGCATCCATTGCAACAAGTGCATGCCCACCATCTACAGCGGCACCAGGTGCTATCTTGACAATCCGGAGCCGATCAAGGGCAGTGCGCCTGTAGCGTGATTGCCGGCTCCTCTAGCGGCTCCACCTAGATCACGGCTTGACCAGCCGGTTTCGTTGGCGCAAGATTCTATTCGCCCTCCGCTCAGCTACTCCGTTCTAGGGGATAAAACCCAATTTCCCATTTCAATCCTGAGCCGTGTGGGGGGTGGTAGCGTGGCGCGTGTGGGGGGTGGCAGTAGCGCGAGGCTCGCGGCAGGCGACAGTGCGGGGTTGGTGGCAGGCAGCACTGCCAAAACAGCAAGCGCGCAGAAGGCTTTTAGTGTCTTGGGGATTGAAACCATTCTTGACCTGCTCACTTTCTACCCAATCCGCTACATAGACAGGCGCAACTTCACCAAAATCTCAAGACTTTTCAAACAATTGAAGCACGGAGAACTGACCGAAGGCGAATGCGTTGTGCTGGGCGAGATTACCAGTGTGGAAGCTCAGCATCGCTTTGGCATGAAAGGCAGTTGGCAAAAAGGCCCTCGCATACCAAAATGTGACATAACCGTTGCCGATGACACCGGCAGCATAGATTGCACTTTCTTCGGCCAGCCGTGGCGAGCCAAGTATTTCGAGTTGGGGATGGAAGTTTTCCTTTCGGCCAAGGTTAAGCGATTCCACAGCAAACTCAGCATGGCTAATCCGATGGTGGATTACATCGGCGACCAGGTGGGCCAGATTGTGCCCATCTATTCACAGTCGGCTGAAGCTAAAAAACTAAAGCTGGATACTGGCAAAGTCAGAGAATGTGTGCAGGAGACCTTGCGCCGCTCCGAACCTCGTGGTTTTGCCGACCCGGTGCCGACGGAAATTCGCCGCCAGTTCAACTTGGTCAGCAGGGGTAAAGCCCTGTGCGGCATCCACTGTCCCGAAGATTTCATCCAGCTGGCTAGATCTCGCGAAAGACTGGTGTTTGACGAGTTGTTCCGCACGCAAATCTGGCTGCAAGAGCGCAAATTCAAAAAGCGACAAGCCCAAGATGGGTTTACACATAGGCCCACCAAAAAGCTGCTACAAGCCTGGCAAGAGTGCCTGCCGTTCAAGCTGACTGGCGCTCAAGAGCGGGCTATCAAAGAGATTGAAGACGATCTGGCCCAGCCTTGGCCTATGCAACGGCTGCTTCAGGGCGATGTGGGTTCGGGCAAGACGGCCGTCAGCATGGCCGCTATGCTGCTAGTGGTTGAAAGCGGGCATCAAGCAGCTATCATGGCCCCCACGGAGGTTTTGGCTGAACAGATTTATTTCACCACCAAAAATTATCTGGCAGGCCGTGTGGCTGGAAACGGCAGTTCGGCATTCAAGCTGCCCGACCCGACCACCCTCCAAAACCTGCGCGATTTGCGCCTTGCCTATCTGACCAGCAGTATCACCGCCGCCCAGAGAAGCACCGTCTTGTCGGATTTGGCGCAGGGCAGAGTTGATATTGTGGTTGGCACGCATGCGCTGATACAAGAAGATGTGGTTTTCAAGTCGCTGGGGCTGGTGGTCATTGACGAGCAGCAGCGATTTGGAGTGGAACAGCGTGCTGTGCTGCAGGAGCGCGCAACTTTGGATGATCGACAAGGCAGAGTTCAACAAAGCAAAGTCCCGGATTTGCTGGTCATGACCGGCACGCCAATTCCCAGAACTGCAGCCATGACCATCCTAGGGGATTTGGACATTACCGAACTAGATGAAATGCCGTCAGGCCGCGCCCCGATAACCACCGCCAGGGTGCGCACGCCCTTTGAGGTCGACCAGATGTGGGAACAAGTCAGCCGGCAAATCCGAAAGGGTCGCCAAGTCTTTGTTGTCTGCCCGATAATTCACCAGCGAGAGGAACACCAGGACACTCTGGCATGGGGGCAAAACACAGATGGACTGCTCAGCGGTCAGCAGCCCCCAATGCAAGCGGCTGCCACTGCCAACAGCAAATTTACCATCGCCAGCAATGCTGCGGCCAATGCGTCCGCTGCCGTTGCCAATGCCTCCGTCGCCAAGCCGCTGAACGGGGCGATTGCCACCTATAACGAGCTGCGTCGCAATCAGCTAGCCGAATTCAATGTCGGGCTGCTGCACGGGCAGATGAAAACAGATGAAAAAGAATGGATCATGGAGCAGTTTCGCGGTGGTCAAATTGAAGTTTTGGTGGCCACCACCATGGTGGAGGTGGGTGTGGATGTGCCCAATGCCACCGCAATGGTGATTTTTGATGCAGAGCATTTCGGCTTGGCCCAGCTTCACCAACTGCGCGGCAGGGTCGGGCGTGGGGGCTATCCGTCCAAATGTTTTCTGGTGGGGGAAGCTTGCACCGAAGAAGCCGAGAAGCGGCTGAATGCCCTGAAGGCTACCTCCGATGGTTTCGCTCTGGCCAAATTGGATCTTGAGATCAGGGGAGAAGGCACGGTCATGGGAGACAAGCAGTCAGGCCGCAGCAGTTGGAAACTGGCCCGTCTGGACAGAGACGAAGAGTTGGTGCGCCGGATTCGCTTAGCGGCCGAGGAGTTAGTGGCTGGCGACACAACGCTTAGCAGCTATCCAGACCTGTGGGAAGAAGTGCAGTTCATGCTGCGCGAAGAGGCCACAGAATTCCTGCAGAGAACGTGACCACATGACTAGCGATTCAGCCTCACCACGCAAAGCCAGCGAGCTAGCGCGCCTGAAAGATATCCGACGGATTGGCACTGACCGCGCCCAAGAGGCTGCCGACACGTTATTGGATGCCTTTGCCGACGACCCGTTTATGTTGTGGATGCTGGAAGGCAGTGCCGCAACCGAAGCTGCAAGGCACGCTAAGCACCGCCAGTATTGGTTATGGTGCTGCCAGAATATTTTGCCAGCTTGGGAGATGCACGCTCTGGGAGATTTAAGTGCGGTAGCTCTGTGGTATCCCCTGTCGGAAGTGCCAGTTGCGGAGCGGTTGTTGGAGGAGAGGCAGGGTGTGAGATCGCGGCAGGCAGCAGGAACGGAGCAGGCAGTGAAGGTGGAGCAGCCAGCGGAGGCACATCAGTCAGCAGGGGCACAACAGTCAATGTACATGTTTGAAGAGTTTTGCCAGCAATTGCTGGGGCGTACCCACCGCTTTCAGGAGTTTTTGGAAGTGTTAGCGCAGTGCAAACAAGTCATGGAAGCGACTCTGGGCAGCCAGTCTGCTTGGTATCTGGCAGCTGTGGGAGTCAGAAATGACCTGAAAGGGCGTGGCATCGGCAATCAACTGCTCAGAGCCATGCTGAGACGTTGCGACCGGCTGGGGCTGCCGGCATATTTGGAATCCTCAACTCAAAGAAATGTGCCTTTTTACCAGAGGCTGGGGTTTGAATTGTTGCCGAACTGGATTGAGGTGCCAGGCGGACAGCCGCTGCTTCCTATGCTTCGCCAGCCTGAATCTGAACGTGGTGGCTAGGGCATGCGCATCATTGCAGGTCAAGCCAAAGGCAAAAGGATCGCCATACCGCCACACTCGGCTATCCGTCCCACTTCAGACCGGGTCAGAGAGGCCATCTTCAACGCTCTCTTTAGTTTGGGGGGAGTAGATGCCAAGCTGGTCGTGGATGTCTTTGCCGGCTCAGGGGCTTTGGGTTTGGAAGCTCTTTCCAGAGGAGCTTCCCATGCTGTCTTCATAGAACAGGATTCAACCGCTGCAAGGATCTTGAGGGGTAACATCCAAGCTTTGGCTTTCCAAGAGCAAGCCACCATCATCAAAAGTGATGCTCTGACTTGGTTGGGAGAGCCGCGGGTGCCGACACAAAAGGTGCTGCCGCCACCAGCTTTACGGGATGAAAAGCCAAGCAGCAAAATCTCTGACTTTGAGTTTGACATAGCTTTTTGCGACCCGCCCTATGACTTCAAGAGTTGGGACAAACTGCTGGCGAGTTTGAACTGTCGCTGGCTGGTAGCTGAGTCAAACAGAAAGCTTGAGTTGAATTCCCTGTGGAAAATCCACAAATTCAAACGTTATGGCACTACCTTTATTAGTATTGCAGAAAAATTTATGTCCGATTCAGAAATGAAAACCACATGAACCGAGTTCTATATCCTGGGTCGTTTGATCCAGTGCACAACGGACATTTGGAAATTGTGGAATTCACAGCCCGTCATTTTGATGAGGTTGTAGTTGCAGCTATGCGCAACCCCCAAAAGGGCGAGCCCTTGTTCAGCTACGAAGAACGCCGTGAAATGCTGCAAGAATGTTTTGCCGACATTCCCAACGTAAGAGTTACTATGTTTGCCGAACTTGTGGTGGAGCTGGCCAAAAAAGAAAACATAAGTCTGATCGTAAAAGGGCTAAGAGCTGTTTCAGATTTTGAAAACGAACTCCAAATGGCGCAGACCAACAAGACCATCAGCGGTGTAGAAACCATTTTTATTCCCTGCACTTCCAGCAGTTCCTTTATTGCCTCTAAACTAATTAGAGAGATCGCTTTTTTTGGAGGGGATGTCTCTTCAATGGTGCCAGATAATGTCAATAGGCGTTTATTAGAAGCTCGCAAAACACACCAGCGTTAAATCAGGAATTGAACCCAGACCGCAATCACAACCAAGGAGCATAAAAGGAGCACAAAATGACCGACGGAACATATCAAAATCCCTATGGGGAAACTGCGCCCATGAATGGTTCGCACGCCAGCGCACCTTCGTCAACAGTGGCCGAACCAACTTTTCAAAGCGAGGAGTTCATCAACCACGCGATCAACTACGTGGAGCAAGCCAGTTCCATGCCCCTGTCGGCTTCGGTGCTGATCAATCGGGAGGAGATGCTCAACTTGCTGTATACGGCTAGAGATCAAATACCCCAGGAAATCCACTACGCCCGCGAGATGCTGCGAGAACGAAATCTGTACATCTCCAAAGTCAGGCGGGAAGCCGAAGAAATCCTGGACAGAGCCAAGGACAAGGCAGCCCACCTGATGCAAAAGACGGAGATCATGAAAGAAGCTGAACGCCGGGCTCGCCGAATGGTGGAAGAAGCCCAGGAGAAGGCCCACAAGATTCGCCAGGAAGCCTACAAGTATTGCGACGGCAAGCTAGGGCGGTTTGAAAACATCTTGAACAAAACGCTTGAAGAGGTGCAGGCAGGTCGCAACAAGTTCCAAAACGACCCGATGGCAAAAATTACTCAGACAGCACCGCCTCCGCCTCCTCCAAAGCCCAGTTTTTACGACCAGGAACAAAACTAAGCCAGTTTGAGCCAGAGGCCAGAGTGGCTAGTTCGAATCAGAGCGCTAAGCCAGTTGTTGGCTTAGCTACAACCTCCGTCCACTGGTTTAGCTGCCACATCCGACATGAAGCAGCAACTTGTTTGTTTTAAGTTAGCTCAATATTACACTCGCACCGAGATAGCCCAGAGTTGCCTGTCAGTGCTGTATGAGTTGCTCGGTGAAATAGACGATCCAGCAGGTTTTTCTTTTGTTGAGCCAGCAGCCGGGGCGGGGGCTTTCTACGACCTCTTGCCGGCGGGCAGGCGCTTGGGAATAGACATCTGCCCGGCACCATCTCGCGACGACATACTCAAACAAGACTTTTTGAAATGGCAGCCGCCTGAGGTGCTTCATCCCAGCCGGACTGTGGCAGTCGGGAATCCTCCGTTTGGACACAGAGGCAATCTAGCCATATGTTTTTTTCAGCGGGCAGCTCTTTTAGCCGACACTATAGCTTTCATAGTGCCTGTCAGCTTTCGCAAGTTTTTTGTTCACAAGCAGCTTCCTGCCGACTTGAAGTGGGTTCAATCCTTGAATTTGCCTATAGATGCTTTTGAGTTGCCCAACGGCAGCAGTTACGAGGTCAATGCAGAATTCCAAATCTGGTCAAGGTTGGCGGGATTTGAAACAGACTACAGGCAGTATCAGCCTCCTCCTGTTAGCCATACCGATTTTGCGTTGCACCAATACAACAACACCAAGAAGGCTCTGAGTGTTTTTAAGCAGGATTTTGATTTTGCTGTGCCTTGTCAGGGCTATCAGGATTATTCAAGGCGTGAGACAGACGGCAAAAAATGCGAAAAGCACAAACAGTGGATGTTGTTCAAAGCCAATGGCATGACAACTCTTGAGATACTGCAAAGGATGGATTTTGAGGAGTTGGCCTTCAGGTCGGCTACAAAGACTCCAGGATTCCGCAAAAACGATGTTATAACTGAATATGAAAGCTATGTCGCAAACGTCTGACAAGGCTAACGCTGCAAGGAATGCCAAATCCTTGGAAGTGCCAGTAGCGGCTTTGCTGGCCAAACCAGGCGAATGTCGTCAACTCAGCGACACAGTCAACATCGGGAAGCTGGCCACTTCAACAGTGTCCATCACAGGGCAGAGTTGCGACATGGAGCTTACGTTGGAAGCGCTGACCAGTGGTGAGGTTATGGTTTGGGGAGAGTTGAAAGCTCCGTGGCAAGGGGAGTGCCGACGCTGTCTGCAGCCAGTGGACGGAGAGCTTGAAGTCAAGGTGAAGGAGTTGTTTGAACGAAATCCCACCGAGGGGGAAACCTATTTGCTCAGCGATGACACCATTCACCTTGCGCAGATGATCTGTGAAGCCCTATTGCTGAATTTGCCCTTGGCCCCGCTATGTTCAGTTGGCTGCCAAGGCCCAGACCCGAAGTCTTTTGCTGTGCGACAGGCTGGCGTCGCCTCCAGCGACCACACTAAAGACAAAGACCCGCGCTGGGCAGCTTTGGACGAGTTGGTGTTTGACTCCCCAACCTCTGAGTAGCCGATTAAGGTGGTAGCCTGAGTAAAGCTTGGATGCAAGAGCAACAGACGGGTAACCCACAAGGAGAATTCAATGGCAGTCCCCAAAAAAAGAACATCTAAGGCTAAAACCAGAAGTCGTCGGGCTTCAGCTTGGAAATTGACCACATCACCCCGTAGCATCTGCGACCAATGCGGTTCGGTGAAGTTGCCTCACAGGGTGTGCTCCAACTGTGGGTGGTATAAAGCGCGCCAAGCACTGGAAGTTTCCTAAGAGTGGGGCAGTTGCTTTTAGTTTGAATGTCCGAAAAAGATAGTTAGCCAATATAGCTGTGTTGCCAATCGCGGTTGACGCGATGGGGGGCGATTTTGCCCCCGATGAAATAGTCCGAGGGGCCCGTCAAGCCGAGGCTGAAGGAGTAGAAGTGTTGCTGTTCGGCGACCCTGCACAGGTCGCCGCCACCGACTTGAAGCTGGTGCCTACCACCGAAGTCATTGCCATGCATGAAGACCCGGGTCCGGCTGTGCGCAAGAAAAAAGATGCCTCGGTTGCACGAGCAGCCCAGGCAGTCAAGAACGGCCAGGCCTCGGCTATGGTGAGTGCCGGCA
This sequence comes from Candidatus Hopanoidivorans cymbastelae, assembly GCA_028283145.1. Lineage (GTDB taxonomy): Bacteria > Actinomycetota > Acidimicrobiia > Acidimicrobiales > Hopanoidiivorantaceae > Hopanoidiivorans > Hopanoidiivorans cymbastelae. The sequence goes on along the minus strand of JAPYNY010000006.1, from coordinate 23,527 downwards.
ATACGGGCGCAGCTATGGCCAGTTCGGTTTTGCGCATGGGCCGCCTCAGCAAGGTAGCCCGCCCGGCTATTGCCATTCCATTCCCGATTGAAGGCCGCGAACAACCGAATTTGCTGCTGGATTGTGGAGCTAACGCTGAGTGTCAACCGTTTTGGCTGCTGCAGTTTGCCTGCATGGGAGCAGTTCATGTCCGTGACCGCTTTGGTGTAAAGACCCCAAAAATCGGTCTGCTGTCTATCGGAGAGGAAGCCAGCAAGGGCAGCACGCTTGTCAAGGAAGCTCATGCACTGATGTCTGAACCGGGCTGGCAGGAAAGAGTGGATTGCAGTTTTATTGGCAACGTGGAGGGACGTGATTTGCTGGAGACCACAGCGGATGTGATTGTAACAGACGGCTTCACCGGCAACGTCATGCTCAAGACCGCCGAAGGGGTAGCAAGCAAATTGGTGGAGGCTGTCATGGCGGCTTTTGACAGCTCAGACGAATGCCGTCAAGCAGCCGACGTCTTGTTGCCAGCTTTGCAGCCGCTCTATGATGCGTGGAATCCAGATAACACAGGTGGCGGAGCTTTGCTAGGAGTAGCTGGGATAAGTGTTATCAGCCATGGCTCCTCCAACGCTGCAGCCATCAAGACTGCCATTTGCATGGCGCAAGAACTAGTTGAGAGGCAGACGATTTTGCATCTGGAAAAGGCACTGGCAGCGTTAAATAGCTAAATTCAAGTTTAAGATATATCAATCAGCCCACAGCAGAAAGCACCAACCCATGAATACCGAAAGTTCACTTGGCAAAGATGAAGTTCTAGGCATAATTCGCAACAACTTGGCGGATATCTTGGAGACAGATCCAGCAAAAATATCTCTCGGAGACTCTTTCGTGGACGACCTCGGAGCAGATTCTCTAGCCCTAATTGAGTTGGTGGAAGCCATTGAGGAAGAGTTGCGCGACCGCAAGTTTGAGTTTCGCATTGAAGACGAAGATCTGCCTGAGCTTCGTACGGTGAGGGACGCTGTGGATTATGTCCATGACCGATTGCCGACAAGCTCAAGCTGAAGTCCGCAGCTAGTCAAGTGTTGCAGCGCCAACTGAAATCGTTCAATCGGAAATCATTGAATCGCCGATTCAGGCGTCGCCGGCGTAGAGAGGCCACTGGTTTTGAGCCTCTGGAGAATGTTCTGGGCTATGCCTTCAGTGATGTTTCATTGATCCGCAAGGCTCTGACTCATAGTTCTTGGACTCAGCAGCACCCGCAAGACCCCCATAACGAACGTCTGGAATTCTTGGGCGATGCCGTTTTGGAGCTGGCCGTCACTTCCCATATATTCGAGGAGTATCCCCATTTGGCAGAGGGAAAACTATCCAAGCTCCGCGCCGAAGTGGTTTCCACTGCATCACTGAGCAAAATCGGTCAGGAACTTGAGTTGGAAAAGTGGATATTGACGCAAGCCAACTCTGTGCACAACATTGAAATCAGTTCAATCATGGGCAACACCATTGAAGCTCTGATAGGAGCTGTGTTTCTTGACGGCGGTTGGAAGGCGGCTAGGCAAGTTGTGCTCACTCTGGCCGAGTCTCAAATAAAAGAGGCAGCCCTCAAACCTGGCGGTAGCGACTGGAAAAGCCTGTTGCAGGAGCGTCTGGCTAAAAAATCTGGACAACGGCCAAAATATCTATCTATACCGCAAGGCACAAGCCCCGACCCGCGTTTTTTGGCAACAGTCAGTCTTTATGAGCAAGAGATTGGGCGAGGGGAAGGTCGCTCCAAGAAGCTAGCAGAGCAGGAAGCAGCCAGGGAGGCTCTGGACAGGTTGGAGTTGTCGTAGCGGGCTTGAGTTTTTTGGCAGGGTATTAGAGTTGTCTCCACAAGGGTTGAGTTGTGCAGGCGGGGTCAGCGCTTTCACAGCTAGGTCAGAGCCGGTTATCGCGGTAAGATTTAGCGAAGTCAAATTAAAAAATTTGCTCCAAATCCACAAAAAATTTGGTCTTTTATGATAAATTTTCTTTGCCTAGATATCCCCAGCCTGCCTTCAGCTTTTGCAGAGTTAAAAGCTTAAATTTCCAGTGACTGAACAAGAAAATCCCCAATTTACAAAACCCGAACTGATTTTGCGTCTGGTTGACCTACCAGAAGCCGAATTGCTTAGGCGCGACTTGGAGCGCGAACTTTTGGCTTCCACAAAAGGCAGCGCTGCCACCAAAAAACAGACTTTCCCGACTATCCGAAACATAGAGGTGGAAGGTCGTTCGGCTATTCCAAATCACAAATCGATCAAAGACTTCACTAAGCGAGTACTCAGCAAAAAAATCACCAAAATAGCCAGGCAGGGCCGCTTGATATTCCTGTTGCTGGAAGCCAAGGATACGCCTAACCAAGTTTTGGTTTTGGATTTTGACTCAGGCGGGCTGTTGCGCCTCTGCAAGCCGAGGGAGGCCGTTGCCCCAGAGACTGTGGCAATTTTCGGGCTTGGAGGTTTGGGGCAGCTGCGTTTTTTGGAAACTAAGGTGGGAGCGCAAATGTACGTTGTGCCACAAAGCGAACTCACTACCACCGCGTCTTTGTTGCAGCACATGGGCTTGGAGAAAATGGGTTTGGATCCTTTACGCCAGTCCATCACCTGGCAGAGCTTCTATGAGTTGTGCAATAGCACTCAAGCCAACAGAAAAGGAGTCAAGTCGCTTCTGTGTGATGAGAAATTTGTCTTGGGAGTCGGCGATATCTACAGTGATGAAATCCTGTTTCACGCCGAGTTGAATTATCGCCGTGAGGCAGGCAATCTGACTGCCACAGAAGCGCGCCGATTCTGCCGGGCTCTGACAGGCACATTACATGATGCATTGAAGCAGCGAGGCACTTCAATTGTCAAACGTCCCTTCTTGGATTTGCATGGCGAGCCTGGCTCCTTCGGCGACCATCTGGAAGTATTCATGCGCAAAGGCGAGCTAAGTTCTAGGGGAGGGACAGTTGTATCATCGCGCTTTTCCAGCCGGACAACTTATTACTGCGATAAAACCCAAATGCTGAGGGAACTCTAGGCGACAAGCCCAAGCTGAAGCCGTCCAAACCCGAATCAGAGCTGCGCAAGCCCAAGCCAGAGCCGTGTATCTGAAATCGCTGACTCTCAAGGGCTTCAAGTCGTTTGCCGATGCTACGACGCTGGCGTTTGAGCCTGGTGTGAATGTGGTGGTGGGGCCCAACGGAAGCGGCAAGTCAAATGTGGTGGATGCCATTGCCTGGGTATTGGGCATGCAAGCCCCCACAGTGGTCAGAGCCCAAAAGATGGATGACATCGTCTTTGCGGGCTCAGCTACCAGGCGCACGCTAGGCCGAGCTGAAGTTTCGCTGGTGATAGATAACCATTCGGGCCTGTTGCCGATTGATTTCTCTGAAGTCACCATCAGCCGCACCCTGTTCAGGTCGGGGCAGAGCGAATATACCTTGAATGGTGTCAATTGCCGTCTGCGCGACATTACCGAGCTGCTGTCGGATGCCGGCATCGGGCACACGCAGCACACGATCGTCTCCCAAGGGCAGATTGAAGAGGCGCTCAATGCCGGGCCGGTCGTCTTGCGCATGATTTTGGAAGAAGCTGCTGGGATGCTGAAGCACCGTCGCCGCCGTGAGCAAGCCGAGAGGCAGCTTTTGGAGGTGGAGTCAAACCTGGTTCGCGCGGGTGATTTGCTGAGGGAGGTTCGTCGTCAGATCAAACCCCTCAAACAGCAAGCCGAAGCTGCCCAAAAACACGCTGATGCCCTTGCCAGGCTGACTCAACTCCAGCAATATCTGGCTGGCCGTGAGATAGCTGCGCTCATCCAAACTAGGCGCGAGACAGCAACTCAGCTGAGTGCGGTCTCCGAGCAGGAAAATCGCCTGTCTCGCCAACTGGAAGAATTGGACGACAAGATTGCCCACTCAGAGCAAGCCCTGTCTCAGGCGGGAAAAGGTGAAGCGGTTGAGGACACTTTGCAACTTGAAGCTCAACGGTCGCAAGCTAGAGAGCGCATAGTAGTTCTGCGTGAGAAACTGGCACAGATTGACAGCGAAACCTCCGCTCAGAACGCTGCTGAGACCATTGCCGCCTACGAAATGGAAGTAACTCAGTTGAAAGCCGAGTTAGACAAAACCACACAGCAAAGCAACCAGCTGCAGGCTTCGGCCGAGCAGTTGGAGGCTGTGGAAGCCGAGTTGGATGCTGCCATTTCAAACTCAAGGCAAGATTCGCAGGTTATGGACGGTTTGCGCCCCCCGCAACTCTACGGTCCGCCATCCCACTCTTCGCAGCCGGCGGCCAACCGCTTGGATCACACTAACGCCCGCCGTCGCCGCATTGAGCAGTTGCTGCAGGCGGCCCGCGGCCAAGTGGCTGAGGCCGAGGCCGACCGCCGGCATTATGCTTCGCGAGCCGATGCTCTGGCAGCCACTATCGCCGAAGCCAGGGCTCGCTCAGGGGCTCAGGCACTGGCCGACTTTGAAGGTGTGCTGGGCACACTTTTGGAGTTGGTGGTAGTTGATGCTGGCTGGGAATTGGCTTTTGAGGCCGCGGTTGAAGAGGCTGTGGCAGCGGTGGTTATCAGTGATGTGCCCAAAGCTAGACAGGCTTTGGAGCACCTGATACAGCGAGGTGTGCCGGGTGCCATTTTGGCTATTGATGAAACTGCAGCAGTTGAAACTCTTCAACCGAAGATTCCAACTGAGCATATGGCGCTGAGACCACACGTCCATTCCGATTCTGCTGAAGTCAACGCCCTGCTAGACATGTTGCTGGCAGGGGTGGTAGTGAAAGAAAACCACCGCGAGGCCGTTACCGTTGCGGTGGCACAACCAGAGCTTTGTGTGGTTACCAGGGGCGGTGACCGGTTTGGCGCAACTGGGCGTTGGCAGGTGGGAGCCAAGCGAACCGGGGCTTCGCACTCAGCTTGGGAGGAAGCCAAAAACAGCGAAAAGAACGCCACCCAACAACGCGACCAGCTGCAGGCTGAAGTAGCCAAGCTTGAAAACGCCATGCGCAAAGCCGAGACAGCCGTGCGCCAAAGAGGTGAGTTGGAGGTGAAGCTTTCGGCCTTGAAAGAGCGCCAGCAAATGCTGTCTTTTCGGCTTCAGGAACGTGAAAGTTTGCTGGCGGACTCCCGGGAGCAATCAAAGCAAATAGCCAGCCAACTGCAGCAACTGCAGCGCCAGAGGCAGTTGGGTGAGTCGTTGCTTGAGGGTCTGGAAACCGAGGTAGCGGCCATGGACGAGGAGCTGCAAGAGGTCAGACAGCGTCACAGCCGCCAAAGCCAGCAAGTTCAGTTGTTGATCAAGACTTTGGAATCCAGACGAGCTGAGCGTCGACAGCTGGCTGAGCAGTTAGGCGAGTTTCAGCAAAGGTCGCTGCGTCTGAATGCCGAGGAGACGGAAGCCGCGGTGCGGCTGGAGAGCGCCACCGTCAGTCTGAGGCGTGATCTCCAGCTTGAGCCCAAGCAGGCTATGGCCATGTCTGTTCCTGAGCTTCCCCAAGGCATGACGCCCGAAGCTAGAGTCGTCCAGCTTCAAGAGGAGTTGGCTGTGTTGGGCACGGTCAATCCATTGGCTTTGGAGGAATATGAGAAGTTGTCTGAGCGGGAGCAGTTTCAGAAATCCCAAATTGACGACATCAAGACAGCCCGCAAGAAGCTGCGAGACGCCATTGCCTTGGCCAATGGGGAGATTGCCAATGAGTTCTTGATGGCGTTTGAAGATGTTTCGGCCAACTTTACGACTTTGTTCGCCAAGTTATTCCCCGGGGGAGTTGGCAAGTTGCTGCTGACCGACCCAGATAATGTGTTGGAAACTGGAGTTGAGATTTCAGCGCAGCCCTCCGATAAGAAAGTCAGTCGTTTGTCGTTGCTCTCAGGGGGTGAGCGATCGCTGGTGGCGCTGGCGTTTTTGTTCGCGGTGTTCATGAGCCGTCCGTCTCCGTTCTATGTGCTAGATGAGGTGGATGCGGCCCTAGATCAGGTCAACATCGGTCGGTATCTGGATGTGTTGGATGATTTCAGACGGGACTCCCAACTCATCATTATCACCCATCAACGCCTGACGGTTGAGCGAGCCGATTGCTTGTGGGGTGTGTCCATGCCTTCAGGGGGTGTGAGCAAAGTGGTGTCTCAGCGGGTGTCGGAAGCAGCTTTTCAATAGTTTTCGTGGCCATTTTTGTGGCAGCAGAAGCTGTTGCGAAAAGTTGCTGTGTGAAGCTGCTGGCCTGAGAAGCCGTTGGCCTGAGAAGCCGCCCCGCTGCACCCATGCCCTTATAGGGGGAAAATTTGCAAAATCCTTAAATTGTTGCTGGGTTTTTGACGGGTGGCAAACATTAATTTAGTAATCGTAAGAGAGTTACCACTCAACATTAAGAAAGGACGCTGAACATGGAGCCGAAGGAACCTAATTCAGAGATGGAAGAATCTGCCGCCAACGCACAAGAGCCGGAATCTGTGGAGGGTGCTGAGTCTTCGGCAGAGCCAGAAACTCCAGACACACCGCACAATGATGCCAACCAACAAGACCCTCCGGCCTCGTCGGAAATGGAAAGTCCAGCTGAAACTCACTCAGCCGAGGCACATTCAGTCGATGCGCACTCAGATGAGGCGCCAAGTTCAGACCAGCCAAGCTCACACCCGCTACCGGAAGAAACTCCAAGCACCTCTTCTCACAAAGCTTCGGAGCCGTCCACAGCCGCTGAGTCGCCCACAATCACGGAGCCTCCCAAAGTCGCATCACCTTATAGTGCTGCGGTGTCGCGCAGGGGCTTCGGGTCGTATCTGCTCAAGCACCTCAACCGCATCTTGGCAATTTTTGCGTTGCTGGTGGCGGGCACGGCTTTGGGCATCACCCTGGCCGATGACGGATCGGAGTCAACTATCGTAGAGGTGCCCAGCGCGCCCTTCGTTGCGTTCGGCGAAAGCCAAAACGGAGCTGAGCAGTTTGGGGCGGATAGTGGTGAAGAAGTCATCGACACAAACCCGGACTCCACTTCTTTAGACATGCAGGAAGAATCGGATATGCACGAAGGATCTTCAGTTATGAAAGAAGATTTTGAGCAAGACAGGCAAGAGCCTTTGTCTAGTTCTCTGAATGCAATTGTGGAGAGGTTGCTGCCCTCTGCGGTAACTGTTACCTACTCTTATTCAATCCAAGATGCCTCCTTGGGCGATGCTGGCTCAGGTGTGTTGGGCAATACTGGCTCAGGTGTGATTTATGACGAGCAGGGCTTGATCATCACAGCCGCCCACGTTGTGACGGTTACCGACAACCGAACTAATGAGCTTGTTGAGGTAGACGATGCCGAGGTGCTGGTGCAGCTGAACAGTGGCGACACGGTAAAAGCCGAAGTTGTCGGTTTGGACCGTGCCATTGATATAGCCGTGCTCAGGTTTGACCCCTCGGGTTTGCAATTTGAGGTGGCTAAAGCAGCCGATCTTTCCACTGCCCGAGCCGGTGATTTGGTCATTTCCATCGGTTCGCCCTTTGATTTGAACAACAGCACGGGCGTGGGTTACATAGGCGCTCTGGACAGAGTCATTCGAGCCCCGTCTGGCCCGGATTCACCCATTCAGGTGCCAGCCATCCAAACCGATTCCACCATCAACTCAGGCAACAGTGGAGGTATGCTGGCGAATAAAAACGGCGAAGTCTTGGGCATCAATGTTCAAAACGTTGACACCAGTGCTTTCGGCCAAGTAATCAATGCGGGCATCGGTTTTGCGGTGCCTATTGATTTGGCACTCAGCGTGGCTGAGAAAATTTTGCTGGGCGAGGAATTCGTCTATGGCTCCTTGGGTATGAAAGTTGAATCCAGTCGTTTGTTGGGCTTAGGGGTTGAGGTTATAGAGGTTGATGAGAACACTGCAGCTGATCGAGCTGGGCTGCGGATCGGCGATCGGATAATTTCATATAACTCCGAAAGAATTCTGAATGCGAGGCAACTGGTTTCAAAAATCCAGTTCACCGAGCCGGGCACCCGAGTCGTGCTGGGAATTTTACGAAATGGCCAAAGCATTGAGGTTGAAGCTACCATTGACGAGTCTGAAATCGAAAGCGAAACTCGGATTTACAGCTGACCTGAGCGCACGACAGATTGTTTTCGGTACCGCTGATTTGCCGGGTAGTTTTTTCTCTGAGAAAGATTTAAGCAATCTTTATATTATTGCTATCGGCTTATAGATTTTCAGTGTTAATCTTAAGAATTACAGGACAAAAACATAAAAGCAAGTTAGAAGACGAAAAAAAGGAGACTAGTAATGGAGCAACACAGACCTGAACCTTTCGACCCTCCGAGAGTTTTTACTGGTCAGGGAGAATCTTTGCCTGAGCCGTCAGTTCCGCCTGAGGGTCCAGTCGGGGGATGGCCAGTTGGGTCTGGACCGGCTGAAAGCCAGGTAGTCAGGAGTGAGAGCCAGCCAGTTGGGTTCGGGCCGGTTGAAAGCCAGGCAGTTGGGAGTGAGAGCCAGCCAGTCGGGAGTGAGAGTCAGCCAATTGGAACTCAGCCAGCTGAGATGCTGATTCCCGCCCCCCTGCCTGAGAAGCACTCTCCGAATCAGTCTCAAAGAACTTCAGGGTCTGATGGTGGCTCGGTGTCTAATTCAGGTTCCGGTTCTAACGGAGGCTCTGGGTTGGTCTTTTCTAAGCGTTTGAGCAGTTTGCTGGCGATTTTTATCATTTTGGCTCTGGTAGCTGCTGGCACAGCTTTGGGCGTAACTCTTATGTCTGACAGGTCGGGGCCTTCGGTTACAGAGGTAGCCAGAGAAATCTTGGTAGTCAGCAACGAGACTAGCGATATAGCTGCCGAAGCTGACGATAGTCAAGCAGAAACAGAGGGAGAATCAGAACCAACTATTGGCAGGGCACTGGTGCAGGCAACTCAAAACTTGGAACTTTCAAATGAACCTGAAAATTCCGAAGATGATGAAGAAGAGTCCCTGCCGAAGTCTTTGAGCCCAGTCGTGGACAAGTTGCTGCCCACGGCAGTTACCATTTACTACCGCATTCCCGATACGCTTTTCGGCAGCACGGGGTCGGGCGTGATTTATGATGAGGAGGGCTTGATCATCACAGCAGCTCACGTCGTCGTGCTGAACGACCCCAATACTAATGAAATTATTGACCCAGAGGATGCAGAATTGCTGGTGGAACTGAGCAACGGCGAGGTGGTAGAAGCAGAAATCGTCGGTCTGGACCAAGCCGTGGATGTCGCCCTTTTGAGGTTTGACCCCACGGGTTTGGAATTTGAAGTGGCCAAAATTGGCGATGTTGACGAAGCCAAAGCGGGTGATGTAGCCATTGCCATTGGCTCGCCTTACGGTTTGAAAAACAGCGTGAATGTGGGCTTTATAAGTGCTTTAGACAGGGTTGCCAGAGCTAATTTTGAACCGAATTCGCCTATTCAGGTGCCGGCTATCCAAACTGACGCTCCCATCAACTCAGGCAACAGCGGAGGCATGCTGGCTAATGTTGACGGAGAAATCCTGGGCATCAATGTCTATATCCAAACCACCAGAACTACCTTTGGGCAAGCAGCGGGCAATTTAGGCATCGGGTTTGCGGTGCCGATTGATTTGGCGCTCAGGGTGGTCAATAAAATCCTGCTTGGCGAGGAACTGGTTTATGGTTCGTTGGGCATAACCGGTACGTCCAATCCTCAAGAAGGCATAGGCGCGGAAGTTGTGCAGGTCAATGCCAACACGGCTGCTGCCCGAGCTGGATTGCAGGTCGGCGACAGAATCTTCTCGTATAACTCAGAAAAGATTGTTGAAATGACCGACTTGATTTCAAAAGTCCAATTCACCGAGCCAGGCACCCGAGCGGTTCTGGGAATTTTGCGAAATGGCCAGGAAATAGAGGTTCTGGTCAGCATTGACGAGTCTGAAATCGAGAGCGAAACTCTGATTTACAACTAATTCGGTGAGCAGCGCAGCGGGGGTGGCAGGCCAGTCTGGCCTGCTTGTGCTTGGTAGGCTGATTAGTTTATGGCTTTGTTCAAAAGGCGTGCCAAATCGCAAACTGCGGAGGATTTTGCTTCCGATGTTGCGGCTCCCGAAGATTCCAGCTTTAATGCCCTTGACAACTCCGAGCTTGAGGTCCACGCTCCTGAGCTGAACCTCCCCACTTTAACTTGGGAAGAAGCTGAGGAGATCTTGCTTCAAGCAGATTTAGGAGTTGCCACCACCAATAAGATCGTTCAACTTGCCCAAGACAACTACAGCGGGGAAGTCTCCGAGAGGCTTCAACAGGCTCTATTGGCTGAGTTGACACAGCCGATGTCGCCTGAAGAAAACGCCGCTGTTGGCGATGCGGATATTGCCGATGCCGGTGTTGGCGATTTTGCCGAAGTTGCTGGCGTTGCCACTGAAGCTAGCCCTGCTATATGGCTGGTGGTGGGTGTGAACGGAGTTGGCAAGACCACCACAGTAGCCAAGCTTGCTAAAGCCCAAAAAGACCAAGGACATCGTGTGGTGCTGGCAGCTGCTGACACGTTCAGGGCAGCAGCCATAGATCAATTGCAGACATGGGCCGACAGATTGGATGTCTCGTTGGTCAAAGGCGCTCCCAAAGGCGACCCGGCAGCGGTCGTTTTTGATGCCGTCGAGCATGCCAAAGCCAGAGGAGCTGATTTGGTCATTGCGGACACTGCCGGGCGGATGCACACCAAAGACAACCTGATGGAGGAACTCCAAAAAATCCTGCGAGTCGCCAATAAGAGCCAAGGCACTGTGTCTGAAATCCTCTTGGTGATTGATTCCACCACAGGGCAAAACGGCATCTCCCAAGCCCGAGTTTTCAATGAAAGTGTGCGCCCTACCGGAATTGTGCTCACCAAATTAGATGGCTCCTCCAAAGGTGGGGTGGTGGTGTCGGTGCAGCAGGAATTGCAGTTGGCTGTTAAATTTATAGGAGTGGGTGAAGGGTTGTCTGACTTGAGGCAATTCGACCCCGCTGCCTTTGCCACAACCTTGCTTTGCGGAGCTTAGATTCGCAGCAGACTTAGACCCTGAATTTGTTTTAAACCCCCCAGAAACACCATGTTTGAAAGACTGACTTCCGGCTTTTCCAAAATTTTCTCAAGGGCCTCACGCAAAGGCCGTCTCAAGCCAGCAGATATAGATGAGGTGCTGGCTGAGATGCGGGAGGCTCTGCTGGACGCTGACGTCCATACCAAAGTGGTGGAGAAGTTTTGCAACCAAGTCCGGGCTGAATGCCTGAGCGCTGAGCTTCACCAAGCTCTGAATCCCGCCCAGCAGATAACCAAAATCGTCCACTCAGAGCTCATTTCCATTTTGGGTGGCGAAAGTTTTGATTTCAAGTATTCTTCCCAGCCGCCTACAGTCGTGTTGTTGGCCGGATTGCAAGGCTCGGGCAAGACCACTGCAGCCGCCAAGTTGGCCAGCTGGTTTCTCCAGCAGGGCCGCCGCCCGCTGCTGGTGGGAGCCGATCTTCAGCGCCCGGCAGCGGTGGAACAGCTTAGAGTTTTAGGTGAGGAAGCTGGAGTGCCTGTCTTCAGCGACACGGCAGCTCCTCCCAAGGTGGCAGCTCGCGGGCTGTCGGAAGCCAACAGGTTGGGGCGCGATGTTGTCATTTGCGACACCGCCGGCCGCCTAGCCATTGACAAGGAGTTGATGGCTGAAATCAGCAAAGTCGGCAAGGCTCTGAAACCGCACTACACCTTTTTTGTGGCCGATGCCATGAGCGGGCAAAATGCTGCTGTTGTGGCTGAGCAGTTCAATGAAGCGGTTGCGCTGGATGCCGTCATCTTGACCAAGCTGGACAGCGATGCCCGTGGTGGTGCCGCTTTGTCGGTGCGAGAGGTTGTGGGTTGTCCGGTGGCTTTTATTTCCACCGGGGAGCGTTTAGGCGACTTGGAGCAGTTCCATCCCGACCGGCTGGCTGGGCGCATTTTGGGCAAGGGCGACATTTTAGGCTTGATTGAGCAGACCGAGCAAACCTTTGAGCAAGACGAAGCAGAAGCCGCGGCGGAGCGTTTGATAGCCGGCACCTATACATTGGATGATTTTTTGGAACAAATGCGTCAAATCAAAAAAATGGGTTCGCTGTCGTCCCTGCTGAGCCGTATCCCAGGCTCACCTGAAAATGTTGATGATGCCGCCACAGACAAGCGGATGGCCCACATGGAAGCCATCATCTGCTCAATGACCCCGCTAGAGCGCTTCAAGCCCGAGATCATCAACAACTCGCGTCGCCAGCGCATAGCCAAGGGCAGTGGCACTTCCACAGCCGATGTTTCCAAACTCATCAAGGAGTTCACCAATGCTCGCAAGATGATGGGTTCGTTGACTAAATCAGCCGGCATGAAGCGTTCCGGTAAAAAGCCAAATCGCAAAAAAGGCGGCCGAGTCACCCCGAAAGGCGGCCGACAGCATGGCAGGACGCCACAAGGCGCCGTTACGGGAATTGACTTGGCGAAGTTGGAGCAGGAGCTTGGCATAGACCTGTCTCAACTGGAAAACTAGCGGGTGCTTTGGCATTTTCATTTTTCTGTGGCATACTGAAACACCGCCCAATATTTGAGACAAACAAAGGAACATAAGTGGCAGTTCGTCTTCGCCTGACTCGAAAAGGCAAAAAAAAGCAACCAACCTATCGCATAGTGGCGGCCGACTCGCGCTCTCCTAGAGATGGGCGTTTCATCGAAATCGTAGGTTTTTACGACCCTCGTCCTGATCCATCGGTGATCAGGGTGGACAACGAAAAGGCACTCAGGTGGCTCAAAAATGGAGCGCAGCCCAGCGAGCGCGTCAAGAAGCTGTTGGTTATTTCAGGTGCTTGGCATGAATTCACAGGCGAGGCACCGGCGGTAACTGTCACGCCAGCGGCACAGGCTCCATCCGTGGATGAAGCTCAAGCTGAGGTTGCGCCGGAGGAGACTGCGTCCGCCAAGGATGCACCGGCGGAAGTCCCAACGGAAGCTGTCCATGAAGAAGCTGCCCAAGCTGAAAATTCCGAGTCTGAAGCCGAAGCCGTCGTCACTCCAGCCGTCGTCACTGCTGCCGAAGAACCAGCTAAGTCTGAACCCGAAGTTGAGGAAATCAAGTCATGAGCGAAACTTCCACCGAACAAAAAGCCCTGCTTTATATAGTTCAATCCATTGTCGACCAGCCAGATGAAGTGAGAATCACCGTCGGAGATGGCTACCGCAAAAACACCACTCGTTATGAGGTTCAGGTGGGCGATGGCGATATGGGGCGTGTCATCGGCAAACGGGGGCGCACAGCCGAAGCCATCCGCACAGTCGTGCGCGCGGCAGCCGCGGCGGAAGGCAAGCGCATTGAAGTGGAGTTTGTGGACTAGCTACCCTGACCTCCGCAGTGACCTGACTTCCTGCGGACACGACAATGCATATTGAAGTTTTCACCATCTGGCCTCAGATGGTGCTGGAGTTTCTGGCTCACAGTCTGCTTGGCAAGGCTCAGCAGTCGGGCTTGTTGAAAATAGCAGTCCATGATATTCGCTCAGTTACTTCCGATCCGCATCAGTCAGTCGATGATGCTCCATTTGGCGGCGGCCCAGGTATGGTGCTAAGACCGGAGCCTGTTTTTGCGGCCGTTGAGGCTGCGCAGCCTGCCCGTCCGCTGTTCTTGCTTGACCCGGCGGGTGAGCCTTTCAGTCAAGCCAAAGCCAGGCACCTGGCCAGCTTGGATGGATTTTCGTTGCTGTGCGGTCGCTATGAAGGGGTGGACGAGCGCATTCGCATGCACTTGGTGGATGGGGAAATATCTTTGGGAGATTTTGTTTTGGGGGGCGGGGAAGCAGCCGCTATGGCCGTCATTGAGGCTGTGTGTCGGCTGGTGCCTGGCGTTTTGGGCAATCCAGAATCTGTCGCCGCGGAATCTTTTGAGGACAATCTGTTGGATCACCCGCACTACACCCGCCCGAGCGAATTCCGCAATCTAGCCGTGCCGCAGGTCTTGCGCTCTGGCAATCACGGTGAAGTAGCCAAGTGGCGTTTGGCGCAGTCGCTGAAGCGGACGATGGAACGCCGTCCCGACCTGATAGCGAAACGGGGAGGGCTTTCAACAGAGGAGCAAAAGTTGGTAGAAGATTTGGAAGAAAGTTTGTAAAATAGAAAGACTTCTATTTGAGGATTGGAGGCAGGGATGCAAGTTACAGATATTGTCGACCGGGACAGGCTGCGTGATGATATACCCGAGTTTGGGCCGGGCGACCAAGTAAAAGTCCACGTCAATATCAAGGAAGGCAATCGCGAGCGCATACAGATTTTTGAGGGCACTGTCATTGCTCGCAAGGGTGATGGCATTCGCGAGACCTTTACTGTTCGCAAGGTGAGCATGGGAGTGGGGGTGGAGCGCATCTTCCCGGTGCATGCTCCTTCCATTGCCAAGCTTGACGTTACCGCTCGCGGCGATGTCAGGCGAGCCAAGCTGTACTATCTGCGCAACAGGGTTGGGCGAGCCGCCAGGGTCAAAACCAAGCGCGACTAGACGGGCGGGGGCAGCACCGCAGCGCGACAATCCATCACGACAATCCACCATGCAGGCAGTGCCGCTAAGCAAGCCTCCTCTAGCTCATTCAACCTAATCAATGCAACATCTGTAATTTACGCTGTGGGCATGAACCGCCCACACTCAAACAGTCACAACCGTTCCCACACACCTAGACCACACACTCCTAGACGGCTTTCCGCAGCAGAAGTAGGCAAACGTCGCCAGCTGGGAGTTGACGGCGAGGCAGCTGCGGCCAAGTGGTATCAAGACCGCGGCTGGAAAATACTGGAGCGGAACTGGCGCTTTGGCCGAGGTGAGTTGGACATCATCGTCGCTTGCGGCCAGACCATCGTGTTCTGTGAAGTCAAAACCCGCAGCAGCACTAATTTTGCTTGGCCTGCTGAGGCGGTGAATCGCAAAAAACAAATCCAAATCCGCAAACTGGCTGCCTGCTGGCTGGAGCAATGCCCAAAGTACCATCCAGTTGTCCGCTTTGATGTGGCCGAAGTGTATCCGCAGCAAGGTCGGCTTGAAGTTGTGGTCTATGAGGATGCCTTTTGATTTTCTTGAGTTGGCTGTTACACTGCAACTTGGTAGGCAGCCGAAGTTTGGTGAGATTCCAGCACTGTCCCGCAACGGTGATGCTCTAGCCCGCTCAGCGGTCACAAGAGATTAGTCCGGTCGAGCTTTCTATCAACCAGAAACCATAAGACCCTCGCGGAGGGGTCAGGTGACAGCGAGTGTCCTAGCGTCGCTCTCCTGTTGATGACTCTTACCCGACGACAGGAGGCCCAAAATGAAAAAAATAACACTCACTGCGCTAGCTGTCTTTTCAGCTTTGCTGCTGATTTTCGCTGGATGTTCTGAAGCCAGCGACACGACCGTGGTGGAAACCACTTCGACATCTGCGGCCGCGCCCGAAACCAGCAGTACAGCACCTGCTGAGCCGACTTCAACCACTGCGTCTGAAACTGTGCCGGAGCCAACCCCAGAGCCCACGACAGAAACGACAGAGGAGCCTGCTCCGGTGCTGGAATTTCCTCGCACTGTTACTGACGATACAGGTGAAGTAACAATCTCTGAAAGTCCTGCGAGAATTGTGTCGCTGTCTCCAACTGCAACCGAGATGCTCTTTGCGATAGGTGCGGGCCCACAGGTGGTAGCCGCAGATTCTTTCTCTAATTTTCCCCCTGAAGCCCCTACCACTGATTTGAGCGGTTTTCAGCCCAATATAGAAGCCATCTCAACTTATGAACCAGACCTAGTGGTTATCTCTTTTGATCCGGGCGACCTCACTGCAGGGCTGCAAGCTCTCGGAGCTGAAGTACTAAAATACTCTGCTGCTCCCACTCTGGATGATGCGTTTCAGCAGATGATTTACTTAGGCGAAGCTACAGGCAACGCAGAACAGGCGGAAGAAGTTGTAGCCGAACTTCAAGAGGATATTGATTTGGCAGTAGCCGACCTAGTGCTGCCTGCCGAGCCTTTCACCTACTACCTAGAGCTTGACCCAACCTTGTTTTCGGTGACCTCTTCATCCTTCATTGGGCAAATTTTTGAGCTAGCTGGCTTGGAGAGCATTGCTGATGCAGCAGAAGGTGCTGCCGGGGGCTTTCCTCAATTGTCAGAGGAGTTTATTTTGGACTCCGACCCCGATTTCATTTTTCTGACTGACTGCTGCGGCGAGTCTTTGGAGACGTTAATGGAACGAGCTGGCTGGGATAGCTTGGATGCAATTATCGGCAGCAGAGTGGTTGTGTTTGACTCAGACATAATTTCACGCTGGGGTCCGAGGGTGGTTGAACTATTGGACGAAGTGGCCATGATTGTTGCAAATGAATTGGCGGTGTTAGCCAGCTAGTTTCATGGCTCAGCCTCCATTGCCCGCTAAGGGTGCCAAGTGTCCTCAACCGGTCTGAGCCCAAGTCAGCCCCGGCAAGCCCAGCCAAGCAGTGCGGGTCAGTCTGCGAGTGTGGCTGGGCCGGTGGATTCTGCTCCGTCTGCGAATTCGGTTGAGCATGTAGATTCTGCTCAGCCCGTTAATCTTGGTCAGCCCGCAAGGTTGCTCATCCGCCATATCCTATTTGGACTGGCGGCGGTCTTTGTGGCAGCTGTGGTGGGGGTGCTGGTCGGGCCGGTTGCGATAGCCCCCCACAGAGGCATCACAGAGCTTTTCAACCTTTTGCCGTTGGTGGATTTCGACTCTGGCTTGTCGACAATACAGAGTGCAATTATTGCTGAAATTCGAGCGCCACGCATGGTGCTTGGGCTGCTTGTGGGCGGCATGTTGGCCATGTCGGGGGCAGTCTTTCAGGGCGCATTACGCAACCCGCTGGCCGACTCCTACCTGCTAGGAGTGGCAGCAGGGGCAGGCGTGGGAGCTACCTTGGCCATCATTTCAGAATCAGGTGACGGCTCAGGGGCTTTAGACGTCGTGCCATTGGCTGCCTTTGCCGGAGCTTTGCTGGCGGTTACAAGTGCTTTTGTGCTGGGATCGGTCTTCAGAACACCAGAGAGTGGTTTGACCCTCATTTTGGCGGGCATTGCCGTGGCTAGTTTTTTCACAGCTGTGCAGACCTATATCCAAATGCGTGAAGTTGAAAGCCTTCGCAGCATTTACAGCTGGCTGCTGGGCCGACTTTCCACCGCCGGCTGGGGAGAAGTCACTCTAGTTGCGCCCTATGCCCTGGCTTGTGGTTTAGTCATGTTGGTTCTCAGCGGCCCGCTGGATGTGCTGGCTGTAGGAGATGAAGAAGCAGCCTCACTGGGAGTGCATCCTAGACGAATTAGAGTTGCGGCTTTGTCCGTAGCTTCCTTGGCTGCTGCTGCTGCGGTTGCTGTCAGCGGGCTAATCGGGTTTGTGGGGTTGGTGGTTCCACATGCGGTGAGGCTTGTCTTTGGCGTGAGCAATCGCGTTGTAGTGCCATTGTCGCTGCTGTTTGGGGCGGCTTTTTTGGCTTTGATGGACGTCATTGCGCGCACCGCTAATTCACCTGCCGAGTTGCCTATTGGAGTTGTAACTGCTTTTTTGGGAGCGCCTTTCTTTTTGTACATTCTGCACCGACATGGTCGCAATGTCAGCGCATGAGAAGTCTTCCATGACCATCAACACACAAACCACAACTCCAGCCTGTGGCTGCAATAGCATCTCCGTTACCTTCAGGCGACGGGTTTTGACTGAAGTTTCGCTCAGTTGCGAAGCTGGGGAGTGGCTTGGAATCATCGGGCCTAACGGCGCTGGCAAAACTACGCTGCTGCGTGTGCTGGCAGGGCTGCTCCGCCCCGAGGACGGCAAAGCCGAGATAGCCCAACAGGATGTCTGGAAGCTGCCACCTCGAAAGCGCGCCCGGCTTGTAGCGATGATTCCGCAGTCACCGACTACACCGGCTGGCGTGAAAGTTTTGGACTATGTGCTGTTAGGGCGCGTTCCCTACAGCGGAACGGGCTTTGTCGCCAGTGCTTCAGATGTTGCTTTGGTGAGAGAAATCTTGGAGCAGTTGAACATCGCCCAGTTTGCCGATATTCCAGTCGGGCAGCTTTCAGGCGGGGAACGCCAGAGAGCAGTGGTGGCACGAGCTTTGGCTCAACAGACTCCGTTGTTGTTGATGGACGAGCCAACTTCGGCGCTAGACCTTGGCCAGCAACTGGAAGTTATGGAACTCATCGACCAACTCAGGGTGGAACGCAACTTGACCATCATCACGGCCATTCACGACCTCTCTCTAGCAGGGCAGTTTGCCGACAGGTTGCTATTGTTGGCAGACGGGATGATTGCAGCCGAGGGCACACCCAAGGAAATACTGACTCAAGAAAATATCCGACGTTTCTATGGGGCCAATGTCAATATAGTTTCCAATGGAACATTCGGAGTTGCCCTAAGCGTGCAGCGCAACCATCATCTGGCCCAAAAAATCAAAACAAGCGAACAAACACAGAGCAAACCAACATAGGAGGAATAATGTCATCATTCGAATCCAAATCTCCCCCCACGCAAGATCCACGGCCAGCCCCGGCAGAGCGTGAACGAGTCCCGTCTGTGCTGATAGTCAATACGGGCGACGGCAAAGGTAAAAGCAGTTCAGCTTTCGGAGTGATGCTGCGGGCACTGGCACGCGGCTGGAAGGTTGCTGTGGTGCAGTTTTTGAAGTCTGGCAACTGGAACACCGGCGAGGAAAAAATGGGTCTGCAATTAGGGGCGGACTGGTGGACTTTGGGGGAGGGTTTCACTTGGGACAGCGACAATCTCACCAAGGACGAAGCTACCGCCCAGCAAGCTTGGAGACATGCCAAGGAGGTTATCGGCTCGGGTGAATATCGCTTGGTGATTTTGGATGAGATCACCTACCCCATGAACTGGGGTTGGATTGAATCCGATGAGGTGGTTGCAGTTTTGGCTGGCCGGCCAAGCCAAGTTAACATCATCGCCACAGGGCGAGACGCCCCAGAAGAGTTAATGGAAGCTGCTGACACAGTTTCAGAAGTCCAGAAGATCAAGCATGCCTACGATAAAGGCATCATGGCTCAAGCCGGTTTGGACTATTGAATTGAATTGGTCTGGATTACTGATTTGAATAAAGCTGGAAGTTCAATTTTCCTGCTTGCGCCCAAGTTGTCGCTATAGAATTAGTGGCGGGTCGTCTCGGTAGGCTGGGATGGCGAAGTTGTGGAGGCTTTCGGCTAGTTGGCGGAGTTTTGCGGTGGTTGTTTCTGTTATTTGGTGGTTGTCTTCGACTAGGGGTGTGAATAGTGTCTGGGTGTCGCGTTTGAGCGTGTCGCGTAATTCTCTGGTTTCTAAGTTGGGATATGGATCATAGTCAGGTCTGTTTTGGAAAACTGATTCGATTCTTTGCGCCAGCCCGGCTGCCTCGCAGACGAAACTGGTGATAGCGGTTCGTTGTTTTTGGTGGTCTGGCCATTGGCTGTTGCCAGCAGAGGTTGTTCGGCAAAGACTGCTCGCTGCTTGCGGGCAAACGGAATTCCAGATGGCAGTTTCTACACAAGCGACGATAGTAGTGTTTAGGAGTTCAACTTCTTCGGTGGTCAACTCCTCAAAAACGGGAGCGCTTTCCGAGACATCATAATAGAGTTTGTCGCCTGGGTTTTGTTCGGTGATGGTGTTCCCGCCGCCTAGGGTGTCGTAGCCTGCGTTGCCGTATAGGGTGTCGCTGCCGCTACCGCCCAAAAGGAGATCCTCGCCGTCGCCGCCGTGGATGGTGTCATCGCCGGTTTCGCCTTGGAGGTAGTCATCACCCGGACCGCCGTGGATGGTGTCGTCGCCTGCGCCGCCGCGGATTATGTCATCACCCCCTAGTCCTTCGATGGTGTCATCTCCGTCCAGCGCGCAGATGATGTCATCGCCAGGGGTGCCTACCAGAGTGTCGTCTTCGTCGGTGCCTGAGATGGTGCAGTCGTCCAACCCGACGCTCACATGAACAGTAGCTGTATCGCAGAACGAGTCCCAGTCGCAGACCTCATATTCAAAGCTATCCCGCCCGCTGGTATTAGCCAAATACCTGACAAGTTGCCCAGTAGGGACATCCGATATCCCTTCTTCGATTTGAGCTCTTCCCAACTTGGGAGCAACTGTTATTTTCAACCTATATGGACTACTGACTTTGATGTCGTTGACTGCAACAACAATATGAAAAGCCTCTCCGGGTGGAATATAAAGGGTGTCGTCTAAAGCCTTGAAGGGCACGTCTTCCGGGATAACAAAAAAACGAACGAAATCACTATAAGCCCACTTCGAAGTTACGTCAGTTGTGACAACATTAACCCAGTGTTCTCCAACTGTCAGATCATTAGCCAAAAACTGAACAAGCTTGCTGGTGCCTAAGTTGCCGTCAAGGCTGCTGTGCCAGTTATATTCCACATCATTCTTCAACCCTAAGCCAAGCTCGGCATCCAACAAAATCGTCTCGCCACTAGAAAATACATAACTACTCTTAGGGCTTGTTATGCGCACACCGAATGACCTTGCTCCCTGCTCAAAAACAGTGAAAGCCGGAGATTCTATAAAAGTTGAACTGGCTCCATCAGACACCGATACTCCAATCCTGCTGACTAAACCAGAATCTAAAGCACTCTGAGGACGATCAGCATTTCTCAGAAATGCGCTAAAGAAAATCATTACGTTAGAAGATGTAATCTCTGTCCAATCAACAAAGAGATAAAAATTCAAACCGTTATACAGCCTGTAGGTGTCACCGTCGTCGGTTGAATAATACACCCGATAAGTCAACTGGTCACCGTCGTCGTCAATTCCGCGCAGGCAGAGATCGATAATGTCTCTGGAGCCGAAAATCTGATCTTCTGACACTCCTAAGATCTCCACCCTAGGAGCATTAGCTGACTGCTCTGCTGCAAACAATTCCCTGCCAGCCCACAAAACAGAGAAGCTGTCATACACAGGAGGTTCTACCACACTAACCGTGAACCGCTTAAAATCTGCTACAGACAATTTGTCGCCATCTCTGATTGTCCTAGGCAGATGATTCAATCCAAGAACGGGTCTGTCCACTCTGAACCGCTGTTCAAACACACTGACACCCCCGCTTCGCAGCTCCAACGCGAAATTGCCTTTATCGTCTGATGAAAAAGGTTTTGTATTGGAAGGGCTTCTGTAGACCCTCACTGATACGCCCCTAGGTGCAGCCCCGGCAGTTAAAGGAAAATACATACTCCCACGAAATACATGAACCATCCCTTCACCCCTGCTTTCCTCAACAGATCCAGGCGGCAAACCCGCATCGGAAACCGCAGACGTCCTGCCGCCACCTATAAACCCGGTGCAATCGTCATCCGACTTCGCTGTATCAATTGCTGTTTCCGCAGGTTCGGGCCGCAAGCTGGTGGCAGAGTTGTTATCAGATGAGCGTTTAGGGTGTCGTCGCCTTTGCCGCCTCCCAGGGTGTCATCACCTTCGCCTCCGTAGATCTCGTCGTTGCCTAGGCGTCCGTTTATGGTGTCGTTGCCGGCTACTCCCAGGATGGTGTCGGCTCCTTGTTGGCCGTCGATGGTGTCGTTGCCGGTTTTGCCGTCGATGGTGTTGTTGCCTCCCAGTCCGCAGATCACATCATCTCCAGTTGTGCCTGCCAGCATGTCATCACCTTCAGTCCCAAGGATGGTGCATCCCAAATGTCTGACAACTAAGTTATTTGTGGCGGAGCATGAGAACACTTTGTCTTCTTTTAGGGTTGGCGGTTTGTGGTATATGTTTGTTTAGACCCCGCTAGTGTGGTTTTAGTTCCAGGTGTTTTCACCTGGTGTTGCTGTTTTGTCTTACGGCTGTCTTGCTCTGTGGTGTTGTTGCTGACATCTAGGCAGTTCAGTGGTGTAATGAGTCTGTTGTTTCTTGGTTTTCACCCAATGGGATGTGGGTCGTCTCGGTAGGCTGGGACGGCGAAGTCGTGGATGGCTTCGGCTAGTTGGCGGAGTTTTGCGGTGGTTGTTTCGGTTATTTGGTGGTTGTTTTCGGCTAGGGGGGTGAATAGTGTCTGGGCTTCACGTTTGAGTAAGTCGCGTAATTCTATGGTTTGTGAGTCGGGGTAGGGGTCGTAGGTGGGTCTGTTTTGAAAAGCTGTGTCGATTGTTTGAGCTAGGTCGGCTGCTTCACAGAGGAAGCTGGTGATCGCGGTCCGCTGCTTCTGGTGGCTCGGCCATTGACTACTGCCAGCAGAGATTGTTTGGCAAAGTTCGTTTGTTGTTTGCGCGCATCTGGAATTTCTGGTAGTGGCTTTTAGGCATGTGGTGGTGGCTTCATCTAGGAGTTCAACTTCTTTGGCGGTCAGTTCTGGGTAGGCGGCGGGTGCTGCTGTGTCGGTGTAGTAGAGTTTGTCGCCTGGGTTTTGTTCGGTGATGGTGTTCCCGCCGCCCAAGGTGTCGTAGCCTGCGCCGCCGTATAGCGTGTCGTTGCCGTTACCGCCCAAGATGAGGTCTTCGCCGTCTTCGCCGTGGATGGTATCGTCGCCGGTTTCGCCTTGGATGTAGTCATCACCCGCTCTGCCGAAGATGGTGTCGTTGCCTTTGCCGGCGCGGATTATGTCATCACCGCCTAGGCCTTCGATGATGTCGTTGCCGTCTAGCGCGCAGATGATGTCATCGGCAGGGGTGCCCACCAGCTGGTCATTTCCGTCGGTGCCTGAGATGGT
Organism: Candidatus Hopanoidivorans cymbastelae; assembly: GCA_028283145.1. Classification (GTDB taxonomy): domain Bacteria; phylum Actinomycetota; class Acidimicrobiia; order Acidimicrobiales; family Hopanoidiivorantaceae; genus Hopanoidiivorans; species Hopanoidiivorans cymbastelae. Next base: position 908 of record JAPYNY010000006.1, on the reverse strand, counting down.
GCAGTCGTCCAACCCGACGCTCACATGAACAGTAGCTGTGTCGCAGAACGAGTCCCAGTCGCAGACCTCATATACGAAGCTGTCGCGGCCGCTCACACGGGAAATATAGCTAATAACATAATAAATAACGTCTGAGTGCGCGTAGGTGACTTTAGCTTCGCCTAGTTTCGGGGGAGCAGTTGCTTCCAAATTGAAATAGCTTTCATAGCCGTATCTTTTGATATCGTTGCTTTGAACATATATATGAACACGCTCATGAGGTTGGATGCGCACAACGTCATCTATTGCTAGCAGTTGAACACCTGGCGGGGTTATAGCGACTCCTCTGGAATTCCAGCTTGACCGCCCCGTGCTTTTGTTGGTAGCTGTGACGGAGATTCTGTGATTTCCGATGGTTAACTCATAAGCCGGCAATTCAACAGATTTGCCGGTGCCTAGCTCTCCGTCAAGGTTGCTGCGCCAACGATACTCCACACCATCACCCAACCAGGTGTCGCTTTCGGCTTCCAACAGAATTTTCTCTTCCCCGGAAAACACATTGCGGTCAAGTGCTGCAGGGCTTTTTATGCTCACACGGTAAGGAATCAGACGCTCAGACGCTGGTCCAGATTCCTGTTCCACAACCCTGAAGGGCGGGGACTCCGCAAAGGCAGCGCGGGCTCCGTCAGATACCGCCACCCCGACCCTGCCTACGAACCCATCCGGCAGAGGCCCCCCAGCGAAATTGCTGATAGAAACCATGACCTCAGAAGAGTCGATCTCCCGCCAATCAAAATCAGAAGAATACCTACCACCGGTATACAGTCTGTAGGTGTCGCCTCCGTCAACTGAAGAATACACCCGATAAGACAGCCGGTCACCGTCCACGTCAACTCCACGCAAGCAAAGATCAATCACATCCCTAGCAC
>JAPYNY010000059.1 GCA_028283145.1 Candidatus Hopanoidivorans cymbastelae | reverse complement strand
ACCAACCAACAAATCACCAACATAAACCAAGAACTCGCCCTACCAGAAGTAACAACCAACCTGCTAACAGAGGTATACCAAACCTATATTGAGCTTTTTATGCGTGACGCATGGGGCAATTATGACCCATGGGGCAGTCCTGGGTCTGGGTTCTTGAATCAGGTGCCATGTGGGAATTTTTTAAGAGCTTTCCCTGACCTGTACGACACAGAAAATCCATTCCTGGAAGACCATCACTATTGGATAGTACGCTGGGACTTCCTCAGAAGATCACCCGGCCCCTACTACTAAGAATAGTTCCTTCAAAATTTTTGGGAGCTACATACTTAACTTACTGTTTCTGATTTTTTGACTGCAGGACTGCGCACCGTGAGTGGGTCAGTATTTTTGAATCGGCTTGTCCAAATGCCTTGGCTGGATGGGGTGCGTTGCTGTGCTTGTGTAAGAGATCAGGTGTCGGTGTCGTCTCATCGGCAGATGCGTTGGCAAACACAGGGAGTAGGGAGCGTATCAAGCAGAACTGGCGTAAACAGCACCGGGTAGAAGGCCTGTCGGCAAGACAGCCATAGTCGCGGGCCGTCCAACGAAACACGAGACAATAGAACTACGGCTGAGCCTGTCCCTGCGGTCACCGAAGAGGAGATGGAGAGGTTCCGGGCAGACAACGTCCAACCAGGAACATTTGCGTTCACTGACGAGCACCGCTCCTACGCAGCCCTATCAGGACAATATGAGCATGCTGAGGTGTCGCACAGCACAGACAACGTCCGCGGCATGGTTCACACCAACAGCACCGAATTGTTCTGGTAAATGTTCAAACAAGGTATGCTAGACACCTGCCGCCAAATGAGCGTCAAACACCTCACCATATACGTCAACTAATTCGCCGGCCGGAAAACCTCAGGCCAAAACCCACCCTGAACCAAAATCAGCACCCATTTAGATAACTCATAGGCAAACAACTCACCGCCTAAACCCACGACAAACCACACCCAACAACTCTGCCGAACACCTGCCAGCTCAGCCTCAATACACACCAAACCCCTCTCAAACCCTAGCCGCAATCAACCAAGGTAAGTTAAATATTAGTTCCTAAAAATAAACCTCAAATTGCTTATTCTGAGAAAAGTTGAAAGATGACTTCTGCTTCGCCGTCATCATCGGCAAAAACCACGTTGTATGTGCCCGCTCGGTTAATTACTCCTCTGATGCAAAGCTGCCTGGTCAAAAACGTCAGCCTCCTTTGCAGGTCTAATTCGGCAATTCTTATCGGACCGGTTCTGCCCGTGGACTCCACCTTGATCTCAAACAAATCACCCCGGTCGAGTTGATAGTTCAAACCACCCCCCGTTACTCCATCATCAGTAATAACCACTGAAATATTTGGCCGACAGTTCCTAGGGTCTTCACTTGTGAACGAAAGTGAAGGACCACTGGGCGGAGCCCCTGAGCCGCCAGAACTTCCTTGATTATTAGGGGAGTCAACCCTTGGTTCGGTTGTGGTGGTAGTTCCGCTACTGCCAGGTTCTCTCACCACAGGCACTGTGGCAGCTGTTGGATACCGAACTATTGTCGTCGTGGTGGTGCTGGTGGTTGTGGTGCTAGTCGTGGTGGTCGGGGCGGCAGTAGTTCTAGGGGGCGCTGCCGTAGTAGGCGGAACGGTAGTCCTAGGCGCAGCTGTGGTGGTAGTTCTGGAGGGCGTCGTAGTAGGTGGGGCGGTGGTTCTAGAGGGCAACAGCGGGAGAGGAACAGCAGTTGTCGTAGTTGGCAGTGAAGTCGTAGTTGTGACCGGCAACGTGGTGGTCGTAGATGTGGTGGTCGTAGTGGCAGCGGTGGTTGTGGTGGAAGACACCTCCGTTGCAACTTCAGAGGTTGTCGTTTCTACCACTGGCTGCGTTGTGGGAGTTGTGGACGTTGTGGCTTCGTCTCCATCACTGCAAGCCGCTACCAGAACTAAAACCACCAATACTAAGGCTGACAAAAACAATGGCGTCTTGGGTTTCACAATACTTATCCTAAACTGCTTGAGTCGGGGCTGTTGGAATTTGGGGCTGCTTGATTTAACCCCTAAGATACCGCTAACTCAAAGATGAGCTCGTGTGTGGCTTCAAATTCAACTTCCCAGACACCAGGCAAATCGGCAACAAAATCAAAACGAGCGGGCGCAAGCGGCCCGGCAAACTCTGTGAGATCGTAACCATGCAAATGGATTTCCTGGTCAAACTTGTCGGTAACCACTTCAATGATGAGCCTTTCGCCCAAGCTCACATCGTAGCGTCGCTCGCCTTCTTGCAGCTCGCCATCAACGACCACGACGCGAATATCGGGCTGCTCTCGCTCTTCACCCTCAACCAAGTTTTCAATGGCATCTGTAATATCCTCGTCCAAAGTTGGAGCTTGGCCACCTAAAGCTATTTCGGGAGGCTGTGGTGGGTCTTCTATGCCTGGGCCAATGGGCTCCCCATTACTTGGGGTTGGGATTTCTGGCTCCGGCTCTTGCAGCTCATCTGGCAAGCTGCCCAAATTTAGGTCCTCTGGTTCCTGCTCGTCTGGAACAGTTGTGGTGGTTGTGGGTTGAGTTGTGGGCGGCGGGTCAACGGTCTGCGGAGAATCACTGCCACCGCCACACGCAGCAATGCTTAAAGCCAGCACTGCTAGCACGGCCAACAGAAACGTGAAAAAACTTTTTGTTTTAGGCATGATCAAATTTCGTTTCTCCTTCAATTGTCTTAATCTATTGTGGAAATGCGGAATTGTGGAAATTCGTCAAAACATTTAATGAAAATTTGCGATCAAGCTGGACCGCTACTTGGTTGCACACTGCAGTGGCTAAGCCCTACTTCGGCTGCGCCCCGCCCCGTCTGGCAACGCAAAGCTCCGCCGCCGCCAACAGCGCATTGCGCAACTCGCGCGGGTCAATCACTTCATCACTACCTAGTCGGTTGGCTAGGCGATAAGGTCCAGCTCGCTGAGCCGACTCGACTTCGGCTTGAGTTGCCTCATCTAGCTTAGCCGAGCGACCACCGCTGTCGGCTGGCATAGCTGCCATATTGACACTTGGAAGCGAAAAGGTCAGGGTTTGGTTGTCAAATGGATTCTGCCCCATTGTTACAGCTCCGAAGCCAAAGGCTTTACGCATGGTGACTTGGATCTTTGGGTTTGACATGTGCCGCTGTGCTTTGAACATCTGACCACCCCAGCGCAAAATTCCAGTTTTTTCGGCTTCTGTGCCAGCCATGACGCCTGGATTGTCGGCTAGGAATATCACCGGCTGTCCGAAGGCGGCAATTACGTTGATGAAATCTGTGCCCTTGATGGCTGCTGAGCTGTCCAGTGCGCCTGCCAGATGGGCCGGATTGTTGGCCACCAGAGCCACTGCTTCTCCGCCTAGACGTGCCAACCCGCAGATGAGCGATTTCCCGTATAGTGGCTGTATTTCCAGAAACGAGCCTTCGTCCACCACGGTTTCAATCACTAGGTGCATGTCGTATGGCCGCCTGTCGTTGGGCGGGATGATGTCCAGCAACTCATCACAAAATCTTGGAGCGGTTTGAGGCCCTTGGACAGATGGGGCATAGGAGTTGGAGCTTTGCGGCATATACGACAGGTAGTGCCGGGCCAAGTCAAGGGCTGCTTCGTCATCTTCGGCGATATTGTGAACCGTGCCAGCTAGCTCCGCACAAATTTGCGGGCCGCCAAGCTCTTGTTTGGTGACTTCCTCGCCTGTGGCCGCTTTTACCAAGGGGGGCCCGCCAGTAAACATGGCTCCATAGCTGGTCATCACCACAAAATCGCTGAGCGGAGCTGTGATGGCGCTATGGCCGGCTGACGCCCCCATCACCAGACACACCATAGGCACTTGGCCGCCTAGGTCGGCTAGGGCCAAAAGGTCGTTTGGGGCGCGGCTGCCGCCGGTGTCGGTGAGGCGATGTCCCGCTCCTTCTAGCATCATCACCAGGGGCACGCCTTCTTGGGCTGCCAACTCGGCTATACGGTAGCGCTTGGCTGTGCCGCCTGAGCCAATGGAGCCACCCAGAGTTGTGAAATCTTCAGCGCCCGCGAAGGCTAACCTGCCATTGATTTTGCCATGCCCGCAAACAAAAGCATCGCCGGCAATGCCGTCTTCTGAGCCGACCAAGGTGCCCAATTCCACAAAAGTCTCAGAATCAAACAGATACAACAGGCGTTCCCTGGCGGTGAGCTTGCCTCGGGAGTGCATATATTTTTCAATCCGCTCTGGGCCGCCCATAGCCAAGGCTGTTTTGCGGCGGTCATCCAACTCATCCAACCACGGCTTCCACTCCGTTCGATTGTCGTACATGCTCACAAACCTAGCCTATTGTGTTAAGCAGGCTCTATTCAACTCACCCGGTCTGCTGACGCGCCAAGCCAGCACCCTCCTCCATTCCCGCAAACCCACTCCCCACCAGACAAGGACACCTAACATCATGCAATTTGACGTCATGGCTTCATCGCTGCCTCTAGCCGACATGCAAACCCTGTCTAAACGCATTGAAACCGCCGGTCTGGACGGCATTTGGCTCACAGAGGGCGGGCGCACGGCCTATTTGAGTTGTGCTGCATCTGCGTTGGCCACCGAGCGGGTAACTTTGGGCACAGCCATAGCTTTGGCCTTCCCGCGCAGCCCGATGATCACCGCACAAGTAGCTTGGGAGTTGGCCCAAGCCAGCAATGGAAGATTTGTCTTGGGGCTGGGCACTCAGATCAAGCCGCACATTGAACGGCGTTTCTCCATGCCTTACGACCCGCCAGGGCCGCGGCTGCGTGAATATGTGCTGGCCCTGAAGGCCATCTTCCAAGCATTCCAAGAAAAATCTCCGCTGAAGTTTGAAGGGGAATACTACCACCACGAGTTGTGGGGCACCACCTGGAATCCAGGCCCCATCGACCACCCTGATGTGCCGGTTTATATCTCGGCTGTGAGACCGTGGATGTGTCGCATGGCCGGTGAAGTGGCTGACGGCTTGCACTTTCATCCGTTCCACTCTCCCGAATATATTCAAGACCAGATGCTGCCTCACATTCAAGCAGGCGCCGACAGGGCTGGCCGTGACCTGGCAGAAGTCATGTTTGTGATTCCGATAATGATTTGCGTAGGCGATACAGACGAAGAGTTGAGCCAGACTCGGGAGCACGCTCGCACAATGATCGCTTTTTACGGCACGACCAGGGCTTATGCTTCGGTATTTGAGCAACACGGCTACAACGACCTTTGTGCCCAGCTTCACAGCAAGCAAAAAGCTGGGGATTTCAAAGGGCAAATCGCTCTGGTTACCGATGAGGTTCTAGACAACTATGTGGTAACCGCTACTTGGGACAATATGGCTGGATTGCTGGCGACAAGATACCAGGGTCTGGCTCCTAATATGCGCCTGATGACCTACACAGCTATGTCGCAGATGTCTCAGAATCCAGAGGTGTTGGAACGCTGGGGTGCCGTTGCCAAGGAGTTGAACAATTTGGGTTAGAAGCTAGCCGCTTCTTTGCTTTGGCTTTGCTTCTTTGCTTTGGCTTTGCCGCGATGCCGTGGAAGCCCGTCGCAACAAATTCGCTGCTAAATTCGCTGCTCTAGTTTTCCCGCGGCAGCAGCGTGTGTGCTTTATCGCGGCAGGGGTGCGTGCGGAAAATCTTCCAGCACTAAAGCGGCAAAACGCTCACATTCTTTTCGATGGGGATAGCCCGACAAAATGAACGCATCCACACCTGCAGCCTGATAGGCCACAAGCTTGGCCTTGATTTGATCTGGATCGCCTACCAAGGCAGCACCGGCCCCGCTGCGGGCTCGGCCAATACCCGTCCACAAACCAGGCTCCACGAAGTCGTCTGCATCTGCTTGGTCTCGTAGCTCAGCTTGTCGCTGCACCCCGTAAGAAGTAGCGTCCAAAGAGCGCTTTCTGATGCGCTCCCCTTCTTGCGGATTGAGTCGACTCAACAACGACTTGGCAGCATCCAGCGCCTCTGACTCGGTTTCGCGCACGATCATATGAGTGCGCAACCCAAATTTCAAGGTTCGGTTGTATTGCGCAGCCCGCTGCTTCATCTCGGCTATGGTCTGGCCCACCGACTTCACCGTGTCTGGCCAAGTCAAAAACACATCGGCATCGCTGGCTGCGGTGTCCTTGGCATCGTCAGAAAAGCCACCAAAATAAAAAGGCGGACATTTTCCCGATACCGTGCTGGCACGGGGTGGTTCAACTGAAAGCTTCAAAAACTCCCCGTCCATTTCCACCCCCTCACCATTCAACAAAGCCCGCAGCACCCGCATGCATTCTCTGGCACGTTGGTATCTGGGTGCTGACGCAAGTTGCTCTCCAGGGATGTCGCTGGAAATGATGTTGATAGTGAGCCTGCCGTTCAACATTTGATCCAAAGTGGCTAGCTGACGGGCAGACTGCGGTGGCCACATCTCCCCCATTCTGACAGCTAGCAGCAGCTGCATCTGCTTGACATCGGGCGCCACGCCACCCGCGAAAGAGACACTGTCAATACCCAAGGTGTAACCTGAGGGCAACAAAATGTTGTCGTAGCCGCAGCGGTCGGCTGCTAGGGTTATCTCCCGGCAGTGGGGGAAGGAACTGGCCAGTTTAGGGTCGGGGACTCCCAGATATTCATAGTCGTCATCGCAGAGGGCAGCGAACCAAGCCACTTCAGCTGGATGGTTGGCGCCAGAAGCCTCGGAGTCTGGGCTTTCAGCTGTGGTGGATTCGTGCTTCAAGGCAGTGGAAACCCCTGTGAAGCTTCAATGATGTCATAGCAGTCATTGCGGTCAAGTGTAACTTTAAAGGCAGCCGTGCTGGTTTTGATGCGCTCTGGGCGTGTCGTGCCGACTATGGCAACTGGTCGGCTGGGGTGAGCCAATACGAAAGCCAAGGCAACAGCAGTGCGGTCAGTGTTTTCTCGTTCTGCCAACCGGTCAAGCACGGCGATAAGTTCGTCTCGGACTCCTTCACCCGTAGCTAGACGACCACCCGCCAAGGGACTCCAAGCCAAAGGTGTGACGCCTTGCGCCATGCAGCGATCAAAAGTGCCGTCTTGGATTGGTGTGAGTGTGGCAGCTGAAAACTCGGGCTGGTTGGCAGCCAGTGGTTCGCCAAGACAATGAGTCAGCGCATCATGCTGGTCTGGAGTGAAATTGGAAACCCCGATGTAGCGAATCTTGCCGGCTGCTCGCAGATCTTCCAAAGTCTCAGCTAGCTCGCAAGGGTGAGTAAAGATGTCGGGGCGGTGGATCTGGTAGAGGTCGATCACGTCTATCCCAAGACGCCTGAGGGAATCTTCACAGGCTTGCGTGAGATATTGCTGGCTGGAGTCATACGGCAAAGGTGGAAGAATGCCGCCCTTGGTGGCGATGAGAAACTCATCTCGCAAGCTTGGGGCTTGAGCCAAAGTCTGGCCCAAAATTGTTTCGCTGTCGCCAAAGCCAGCACCGCCATAGTCCAGTCCGTAAACATCAGCCGTGTCAATTAGCGTCATGCCTGCTTCCAGAGCGGTTTCAAGCAGTTGTTGAGCTTTGCCAAGATCGGGATCAGTCAGCCTCCAGCAACCAAATGCCAACGGGCCACAACTGTCGTCCCCGATTTTGCGGGGGGCAGATGAAACTAGTGAATGCATAATCATTTAAGCTAGTTGCTTTTGGCTGGACTTAGGGCACCAGAAGTCGGGGCAACCAGGCGTAGTGGCGCAAGTTTGCCAGAATGAAGTTGTGTTAAAGGTAAAATCAAATATTTAAAAGCTGTCGGCTGAGCCAAATGTCAAACTGACCTCCAAGACCAGCCAGTCAATCTCGCCCCAAATCCTTGACCAATCCTAAAACCAGCCCGCAAAAACACACTGCCGGCCCGCCGAACCGCAGCACCAGCCTGCAAAAACACACTGCCGGCCGAAAAAACCTCGCTGCCAACC
>JAPYNY010000058.1 GCA_028283145.1 Candidatus Hopanoidivorans cymbastelae | reverse complement strand
CCAGAGAACTCAAGCAGCCCTTGGGGACCTATTCAGCAGCTGCCCAACCAGAGCTCATGGAGCCAAAGAGTGGATGCGTCGGCTGCTGGAAGATGACATTGAAGTGGTGTCTTTGCAGATGGACTCAGAACTGGCTGGCTTCTTGCTGGAATCCACTGGCAGTTCCAGCGACTTGCGCAGGCTCTTGAAAATTCACACCGGGAAAACCATTCCTTCACAAGAGCTGGCTTCGGGCCAGTTGTCTTTGTCTGACAATGGCAATATTTCCTCTGATACCGAGCAAACAGCCCTGGAAGCTTTAGGCATTTCATTGCTATATGAACCCTTGGTGGAAAAGCTGTCTCAAGAAGGCATGGACAACTTGTTTACAGACATGGAGTTGCCGTTGCTGGGACTGATCGTCAAGATGGAAAAACGCGGCATCGGAGTTGACCCTGTCGAGTTGAAGACCTTACGAGAAGAACTGGAAGCCCAAGTGGAAAGGCTGCGCCATGAGATACATCAGGTTGCTGGCACGCAATTCAATGTGAACTCTCCCAGGCAGCTGCAGGCAGTTCTATATGAAGACCTTCGGTTGATGCCCACCAAGCAGACCAAACGCGGCCCATCAACCGATGTTGACTCCCTGCAAAAACTGCGGGGCGAACATCCCATCATCGAGTTGCTGCTGGAATACCGAGAAGTGGAAAAATTGCGTTCCACCTATGCCGAGGGCTTGGAAAAGGCAATTGACCCAATTAGCAAGCGCATTAGAGCCACATTCAATCAGACAGGTTCTATCACGGGGAGAATCAGTTCCGAAGCGCCTAACTTGCACAACATCCCGGTGCGCACAGAGTTGGGAAGACAATTCAGACGGGTCTTCGTGGCTGAAGAGGGATCAACTCTGGTGGTGGCCGACTACGACCAAATTGAACTTCGCTGCATTGCCCATTTGGCCCAGGATGAGGGACTGATTGGCGCCTTCACAACCGGCCAGGACGTGCATATAGCTGTAGCTTCACAGGTTTTCGGGGTGGAACCAGCAGATGTCACGACTGAACAACGCAACCGGGCCAAAGCGGTTTCCTACGGGTTGGCTTACGGCATGGAAGCCTACGGGCTAGCCCAGAGGCTAGGCTTGTCCAACGCTGAAGCGCAAGAAATCATAGATGACTATTTTGGAGCGTTCTCAAGTTTGGACGGGTATATGAAAAAAACCATAGCGCAAGCCAGGGAGCGGGGCTACACCGAGACTCTATTCGGCCGCCGCCGGCGCATCCCGCGCCTCTCGATGGATACACCTCCTTCTTTGCGTCATATGGCTGAACGCCAAGCTATGAATTCAGGTATTCAGGGGCTGGCAGCCGACATTTTCAAGGTTGCGCTGATTCATACCGACCAGGAGCTCGTCAAGCGCAATTTGCGGGCTGCTATCGTGCTGCAAGTTCACGATGAAATTATCTTTGAAGTTCCAGATGATGAGGTGGCTGAGGTCATGGAGTTAGCCAAGGAAGTTATGTCAGGGGCTTTTGAGATGAGCGTCCCTCTGGTCGTGAGCATTGCGTCAGGCAAAACTTGGGCTGATGCCAAATCGTGAAACTTAACCGCAAATCAGTATCCATCAAGTAAGATTTATGTGGCATTTACGTATAGTTGTTTGCGGTGCCACAACCATTTCCCATTACCTATCCCAGAGAAAGCCGTGTCCGAAACCACCACCATAGAAGGTTCAGCAGCACCTATTGTTGAAACTGAACCTGCCAGCCCCTCTCCGCCAACGAAAGACAATCTAACACCTGAACAGGCAGAATCTGACCCAGTAGATTTGCATCAGACCGCCCCAGAATTAGCCGAGCCGTCGCCAGCAGAGCCGTCATCAGCTGTGCCGGAATTGCTAGAGACAGATGCAGGTGAGCTGGAATCTCCCGAGCCGGAATCCGCCGCACCCGAATCAGTCGCACTGGAATCCGCCGAGCCAGAAATCCAGTATCGGACGATTGTCTCCTTTGACCCCGATGAAGACCTGTCGGCAGTCTATGCGGAGACTATGGTGCCAGTGGTGGAAGGGCAGCTGGTGTCGGGGACAGTAGTTCAAGTGGATGACGATGAGGTATTGTTGGACATTGGTTTCAAGTCGGAAGGGGTTATTCCGTCCAGAGAGCTTTCTCTTCGACGAGATGTTACCACCCACGACCTAGTCAAACTGGGCGATGAGGTGGAAGCGGCTGTGCTGCACCGCGAAGATCGTGAAGGGCGGTTGATTCTGTCTAAGAAGCGGGCGCAATATGAGCGGGCCTGGGACACGATCTCCAAGATCAAAGAAGAAGGTGGAATGGTCAAGGGGATAGTCATAGAGGCAGTCAAAGGAGGGCTTATCGTAGATGTGGGGTTGCGTGGTTTCTTGCCAGCCTCACTAGTTGAGTTGCGCCGGGTCAGAGATTTAGAGCCCTATTTGGGGCAAACACTAGAAGCCAAAATCTTGGAGATAGACCGCACCCGCAACAACGTAGTCCTCTCCAGACGAGATTGGCTCCAAGAAAACCAGCGTGAGCAACGTGAACATTTCTTGGACAACCTGAAGGTAGGGGAGCGGTGCCAAGGCGTAGTGGCTTCCATCGTCTCCTTCGGGGCGTTTGTGGATATGGGTGGCATGGACGGGTTGGTGCATGTCTCTGAACTCTCTTGGAAACACATCAATCACCCCTCAGACGTGGTCAAGGTTGGCGATGAAGTTGAAGTTGTCGTTTTGGAAGTCGACCACGAGCGCGAGCGTGTCAGCCTTTCATTGCGGGCAACGCAGCGCGACCCTTGGGAAGAGTTCTCCGAAACTCACCAAGTCGGGGAGTTGGTCTATGGCAGGATTACCAAGCTGGTCTCCTTCGGGGCGTTTGTGCAGGTTGGAGAAGTCGTGGAAGGCCTGGTTCACATTTCGGAACTTTCAACCAGCCATGTGGATAGTGCGTCCCAGGTAGTAACCTCAGGCGAGGAGTTGTGGGTCAAGATAATTGAAATTGACTTGGAACGCCGCAGAATCAGCTTGTCGGTCAAGCAGGCTGCTGAGGGCGGGACGGTAGCTGCCGAATACCAGGAGCATTTCGGAGAGCACGCGTTCGATGACGAAGGCAACTTCATAGGCTTCACCGAAGATTCCATAGCTTCAGACGCCGATGAAGCTTGGGCTGAATACTATGCAGCCCAACAGGAGGGACACACACCCAGCGAAGCTGCGCAAAATATCGCCTATGAGATTCGCGACACCAAGGCTGAGGCGAAATCGACAGGGGAGGCATCAGGAGAAGCTTCGGTGGATGGGCCAGCGGAGAGTTCAGGAGAAGCACCAAGCGAAGAACCAGCAGACGAACAGGCATCAACCGAGGTGGCACAGGCTTCGGCCGAGGAAGCTCCTGCATCGGAGCCGATACCGGAAGCACCAACAGCAGAGGCTGAAACTCAGCCGCAGGAAGTTCCCGGCAGTGCCTGAAAACATGGAAAACATAGCCGTCATCGGCGCCGGTGTGATGGGGGCTGGAATTGCCCAAGTCATGGCTGTTGCAGGTTGCCAAGTGGCAGCCGTTGATGTTGATTCAGAAGTGTTGGAGCAGTCCAAGATTGAAGTCGAGTTGGGTCGCTTTGGAGTTCGCGGAGCCGTGGAGCGTGGCAAACTCACTGCCCAAGAAGCTGATCAAGCTCTAGGGCGTCTCAGCTTTACTCAAGATCGTTCCCAAGCGGTGGCTGAAGCCGATGTGGTCATTGAAGCAGTTCCAGAGCGGTTGGATTTGAAAATAAGGCTGTTCAGAGAGTTGGACGCAGAGACACCGCCTCACACCATATTGGCTTCCAATTCCAGCGGTTTTCCTGTGCAGGCTCTGGCAGCTGCCACCAATCGTCCCGACAAGGTGATTATATGGCACTGGGCTTCGCCCGCTCCGGTCATGAAGCTAGCTGAGATCGTCCGCTGCAACGATACCAGCGACGAAACGGTGGCCAAGGTTTCTGAGTTGGCCAGCCGAGTTGGCAAAAATCCTGTGGTCATAGCTGATGCAGCCAATGTCTGGGGCTATGTTTCCAACAGGGTTTACTTTGCCATGATTCAAGAAGCCCGCCGGGTCATCCAAGAAGGCGTAGCTACCTCCGAGCAAGTTGATCAGATAATGATGGACTGCTTCAGGTGGCCGTCAGGTCCTTTTGGAATGATAGCCGGAGCCGGCTCGGGCTGGAAAAAATAAGCAGCCAAAATTTGCCAGGGCCTGACGGTGCTAAAGCCGAAGCAAGGCCCAAATTTAGATTTCTATGACCGGAGGTCGCTGGCCTGGTTGTGCCCTGTTGCGCCAGAGCCACGAAAGTATGGCTTCGTTGTTTCTAAGGCCTTCTTGCAGACGTCTGATGTGGGATATAGGGATATTCGCGGGTACTTTGGAGAGAGGTTCAAAGTCGTCCGCTATCTTTCGTCCGCTATCTTTATGGTGAAAAGCAGTTCTCTATTTTTGTAGATATGCAGATGAGGGGGTTCGTGGTCCTTGGAATACATGTCGCCGTGCCAGCCGTATTTCCTCATCCGCAAAACGCGAGGCATAGTCAGGCTGGCATAGTCAGGCTGGTAGTTTGGCTGTTATGTGTTGGTGTATTTTGACGATGTCAAACTCAATGTTGTTCCATATCAGTCGGCCGTCCCATATCCAAGTTTCCCAGCCTGGTCTTTCCATGTCTGCTGGCACACGCTCACCGCTGAAGTTAGTCAACCGGACTGTGCCATCCGTGCCATCGGAAAATTTCACGTATACGTCTGGAGGATTGATAATTTGAGCTTCGACCACAGCTATAGCTTCACTAGCTGTTGGCAAAGCTTCTGTCCAGTGTCGGCCAGTTACCTGTGTGAAGATGTCTTCCCACGAAGCATCCAAATCATCTCCTTCACCCCAACGCGGTACGCCGTCCGGGTCAACCCTTACTGTTGCGAAGAACTCAGGGTCTTTGAGTTCGGCCATATACGGTATGTCCAGCAGATAGGAAAGGTCTGCTTCCCCTTCTGTATCGTCTGAGAAAACCGCCCAAACTCTGTGCTCAGGCAGAGCGGTGAGTGATTTCAGAGGATACGCGCTGCCGGTTGCCATGGTACAGTTTCCAGCCGGTTTTCCAGAAGGCATCTCAGTTCTTCAGCATCAGACGCAGAGCTAGAATATAGACTTTTTTGCCAGTCTTCAAGTTGTCTTGGATCAAAGCCGAAAACGTTTGTGTGCAGTCGGCGGAGGAAGTCAAAGCATCTGTCTATTGCTTGAGTGATAAGGTTTTCATGCAGCCCTACGCAATAGCCGGCGCGCAGTATATAGTATTGCTCTATTCCCATAGGGTGGCGATTGTTTGCCATAGCATTTCTGGCTGTGCGAATATAAGTGGCCAGCACTTGTTCTTGGTTGTCGTTGGCCATTTTTTGTTCGTCAATTTTCCGCAAGACAAAATCCAACTTAGATTCACCTTCAGCACTGTTTTGGAGGTAATCTTGTTGCGCTTGGCTCCAAAATATGTAAGGATCGTATTTCTTCAAATCTGTCTCAATGTTTTTGAGTTCCTTGATTTGATCATCCGAAAAAACAGCGCAGTTTTCCCACGTATCTGGCGGTTGAAATCCTGTTTCTGTTTGACTGCTTGTGCAGATAGATTGAAGTTTTTCTGTCAAAGACTTCAGAGACGGAATTGCTCCGTCATTCCATTCATTGTCACGCCAAAAGTTCATAACTTGCTTGCTGTCTTCGTCGGGTTGCAACAGGAAATCGTCCAAACTGGCAAACAAGGATTTGCCCACCGACCGCCCTAGATGCTTGGACACAGAGTCGGCAGGCAAAAAATTAGTCGTGACGTTTTCTTGATGCTGGCCCCATGACGAAATTTGTTGCCATAAATGCCACTCCCTTACGCAAAACTCAAATTCTGTCAATATCAGATCTTCCCAAAGATACCTCCAATCTTCAAAAAACCCAGGGAAGTTAACAGCCTCGGCAAACTTGGATGCATCGTCCTCTTCGCCATTGGTTGAGACCCAATCAGCATCACAGCTTGTCTCGTAGCAACGTCCACTCTCTGGCAATGCCAGTCTCAGCCGTATAGTGTTATTCGCCTCGTGGATGACAAAAAGCCTGCAATTCGACAGACTTTCACGCAACACTATCCGATCTTGCTTGAGCAGGAACAACTCAAACGGAGACAGCCCAAAACCGTGCCCATCGCTCGTCGGCAACGCAGCCACTACGTGAACGCCTAGATCTTCAAGCGTTCTTACTATCCCCTTTTTGTCCACAACACTCATTCTAGAAGACAGCACAGGCACTTCTACAATCGGGCTTGGGCAAGGTTGAGTGGCCGATGCTTATCGCTCCGCCTAGGCTATCGGGTTTGGGTTCCAGCGCTCGTAGTCACCTTGGCTACACGAACGCTGAGGCGAAGATCAGCGACACAATCGTCATCACCTTGATCAGAATATTCATGGACGGACCAGCTGTGTCTTTGAACGGGTCGCCAACGGTATCGCCCACCACCGCAGCCTTATGAGATTCAGACCCTTTGCCTCCGTGGCTGCCCGCTTCAATGTATTTCTTGGCATTGTCCCAGGCACCGCCAGCGTTAGCCATGAAGATAGCCAGTGCAAAGCCAGTAACCAGAGCCCCAGCCAGGAAACCTCCCAGGGAGTCTTCGTCTATGAGGCCAATCACCAACGGCACTATGACAGCCAGCCCACCAGGCAGCAGCATTTCACGCAGGGACGCACGGGTGGAAATGTCTACGCACCTAGCCGAATCGGGCTGCACCCCTGCCGAGCCCTCCCGCAAGCCGGGAATCTCGGCAAATTGGCGGCGCACTTCTGAGATCATCTTGTTAGCTGCCCGCCCCACTGCGTCAATAGTCAGGGCCGCAAACAGGAACGGCAGCATCGCACCGATGAACAAGCCGATGAACACGTCCAAGTTGGTAATGTCCAGATCCAAGCTGCCGCCTTCTCGGATGATGGCTTGGTTGAAGGCGGCAAATAGAGCCAGAGCCGTCACCGCCGCCGAGCCGATGGCAAATCCTTTGGCCACAGCCGCGGTGGTGTTGCCCAAGGAATCCAGAGAATCGGTGACCTCTCGCACTTCAGACGGCAAGTCCGACATTTCAGCAATGCCTCCAGCGTTGTCGGCTATGGGGCCGTAGGCATCCACAGCCACTACCACGCCAGTTGTGGCCAGCATGCCGATGGCTGAAATAGCGATGCCGTAAATGCCGCCGCTGAGCCCCCAGGGATTGTCGGCTAGGGCCATGTCGCCAGCCCACCAGGCTAAGCCCACAGCCCCCATGACCAAGACAACCGAAGCAGCCACTGAGACCATGCCAGCTGAAATCCCCGACAGGATGACAGTGGCTGAGCCGGTTTCGGACTGCTTGGCGATATTGCGCACCGGGCGGAAGTGGTCGCTGGTCCAGAACTCAGCTACCTTGCCAATGCCGTAACCCACCACGATACCGCACAACACCGACACAGGCAGGGCCCACTCGGCGTCGCCGTCAAAAATCTGCCAGCCGGCTATGAAAACCCCGGCAACTGTGAGCAGCATAGCCACGGTGGTACCTCGGTGCAGTGCGCTGGAGAGATCCTTGATCTTGGTGCTGCTGCCACTGCGCACTGCCAAAGCCCCTATGATGGAAGCGATCATGCCGCAAAGCGCCACCACAAAGGGAAATAAAAGGAAGTTCCTGAAGTCGGAGTCTCCTAGGATCATGTCGGTATCAAAGTTGGCGGCAAAGACAATATAGGCCACAGGCGCAATCAACGAGCCGGCGTAGCTTTCAAACAAATCGGCGCCCATGCCGGCCACATCGCCTACGTTGTCGCCTACGTTGTCGGCAATGGTGGCAGGGTTGCGCGGGTCGTCTTCGGGAATGTCGGCTTCAACCTTGCCCACTAGGTCGGCGCCTACGTCGGCTGCCTTGGTGTAAATTCCTCCGCCAATCCTGCTGAACAGGGCAATCGTGCTGGCACCCAGCCCGAAAGCCGTTACCACTTGGACTGCGTCGTCAATTTCCAGCCACTCCACGAACAGCAAGTATGACAGCGACAGCCCCAGCAAGCTTAGCCCCGCCACTGAAAAGCCCATTACCGCTCCGCCACGGAAGGCTAGAGGCAGTGCTTTTTGAGGGCCTTGTTGAGCTGCATTGGCAGTGCGGGCATTGGCCATTGTGGCAACTGACATCCCAGCCCAGCCAGCCAAGGCAGACAGCACAGCCCCTCCGACATAAGCCACTGCCCCCCAGGGTCGTCCCCAATCCAGAAAAACCACAATCAGCACAACCATGAGCACCACGAAGCTGGCCACCCAAGTGTATTCACGCCTCAAGAATGCCCGGCTGCCCTGCTGGATGGCAGTCATAATTTCAGCCATTTTCGGGCTGCCGACATCGGCTGCCTTGACGACCTTGTAGAAATACACCCCCAGCAGCAGGGCAACCAGCGCGCTGGCTCCCGTCAAATATGGGACAATGTCCATTTTTACTATCCTCCCGACTTGCTATGGATTTTGTGGCTTTGCTAAGTTTACGCTGCCACTTCAGGCTAGGCAGAATTTTGATGAAATAAAATGCTGGTGCGCAATGGGCTGGGCAACCGCATGTTTTTAAGTGGTATTTCTAGTGTGAAATATTTTTCTCAACAATTTGCATTTACATTTTGTGTATGCTACTATGTTTACACCTCATACCATATAAGGAGCAAAAATATTATGAATAGCAATAGTAATGACCGTCGGCACAGCAGTCAGCACAGTATCGGTCGTTTGGGTTGTGTTCGTTCTTTTGGAGTATGCGCGCTCATTATTTCGGTTGGGTTTTTGGTGGGGGTTTCGGTTTTTGCAGTGTTTGGCGAGTCGGGGGTTGAGGCTCAGGGGCAGGAGGCTGGAGA
>JAPYNY010000057.1 GCA_028283145.1 Candidatus Hopanoidivorans cymbastelae | reverse complement strand
GCTTGCACTGGTGCTTCTTGCGTGGTTGGCTGGGTGGTCTCCGTTGGGCTTGTCGCAGGTGCGGCAGCGCCGTTGGCAGCTAGGTTTTCGGCAGCTGACTCTCCGGGTGCGGCAGCGCTTTCAGTTTCTGAGTCTTCATCTGGGAACTCCTCGGTGGCAAATACCACGGGCACCGGGGACGACTCAGCCGGCGACTGATTCAGCAGGTCTCTGATGGGCACAACCGGGTCGCCGATGAGTTTGGCTTGCACTACTATTCGCTGGCGGCTGGAGAACTTTGGGTGGCAGGAAGTCAGCGTCAGCCGATTGTCTCCCAAGTCGCGTAGCAAATCCACCCGGTCGGGCGTTACGATAATCGTGCCCCTGTTGGGGTCGCTCTGCGCCAGCACCTCATATTCAAATTCCCCCTGGACTGTCTGCACGAAAATTTTGTCTCCGGGGCGCAGATTGCCAATGTCGCCAAACGGAGCTCCGTAGGTGGTGCGATGCCCAGCGATGGAGACATTGCCGGGTTGCCCGGGCATGGGAGTCCAAGCGTAGTGCCCTGGGCCTTTGCGCAAGTCGTCCACGCTGGTGCCTTCCACCACGATTTCATCCAGACCGATTCTGGGAATGCGAATCCGCGCCACCGCTTCACCTTGTTCCGTGTAGAGCAGGGGCAGGATTTCTTCAACTCCGTCAGCTAGCACGATTTCAGAATTCTGCAGCACCTCTGTCGGCAGGCGGGTTGTGGCGGTTACCGTGTTTGGTTGAGTTGGGGTGGTCGTTTGGGTGCTTAGAGGCGATGAGACAGGCTGAGGTATGGGTGGAGTGGGGGGTTCTGTCGGGCTGGTTTGGTCGGCTGGTTGTATCGTCGTGGTTGGCTCTGCCTGAGCGGTCGTTTCAGTCGGATCCCCCACGGTGGACTTCTCAGCACTTGTGTCCTCCGAACCAATTTCTTCACTATTGGAGTTCCCTTCGCCCTGCTTCTCTTCATTCTGATTCTCCTCACCCTGAGGCAGCTGGCTTTGCGTCAGTTGAGGCGAATCCAACTCCTGAGCCTGTGAAAGCAAAGACTCAAAGTCTCCGCGCAAACCTGACTGAGCTCTGGCGTATTGCAGGGAAGTCCCCCAAAGCTGATATATCACGAACAGCAGGATGACCACTCCAGCCACTATCACCCCGCGCCCACCGTATCTCATGGCCCGAGCAAAAGTCATAGTGTTAACGCTAGAGCTTATATTTCTATTACTCAGGTCAGAGGTCAGACCCGCCAAGTTGGGCGGCACTCATTGCGGCCGAGTTAGGTAGATGCTCGGGGCAGCCGAATTAGGCTGGTGCTCAGCCCAGTGGTTGCCAGCCCCCGGCCCCAACCGCTTCAGTCAGCTGCGGCCCGGCAGCGCAACTGGAGGTTATGGGATTTGCCAAGCTAGCCTTTTTAGCTATGGAGTTAGCTGTTTCGTTGCGCTCGCTGGTGGTTTTGCTGGGCAGTTTTCCAGCGTTGAGCGGAGTTGATTTGGACATCCAGTCAGGCGAGATTGTCTATGTGAGGGGAGCCAACGGAGCCGGCAAAACAACGCTGTTGAGATTTTGCGCCGGGCTGCTGAATTTTTATTCTGGTGAGGGGCAGGTGCTAGGGTTTGACATCAGAGACGCCAACAGCGATACTCGCCAGATGTGGCGGACTCAAGTTGGCTACTTGGGGCATGAAACCAGGCTTTATCCCGACTTGACAGCCCAAGAAAACCTGGCTTTTCTGGCCAAGCTATGCAGAGCTGAAATGGCAGCTTTGCAATATGGAGTTGAGCGGTTGGAATTGTCGCAGGAGTTGCTGGCGACCAGGGTTGGCAGTTTGTCGGCAGGACAGCGTCGCCGAGTTGCGCTGGCGGGTGTGGTCTTGAGAAGCCCTAAGCTTTGGCTCTTGGATGAACCGCATGCGAGTTTGGACAGCCGGGGCAGGTCTTGCGTGGATCAACTTATTGTGGATGCAGCCAAAGCGGGCGCAACCTTGCTAGTTGTGACCCATGAGCCAGTCGCCCATGAGCTATTGGAGGCTGTGCCGGCCGATCTGTCGGTGGGGGAGTCAGCAGCGTCGGGCTCGGCAACGGCTGGTTCAGAGGCAGCTGGTTCGGCGTCGGGCGGCTCGGCGATTGCTTGTGCTCCTGGAAGCTCGCGTCTAGTGGAGTTGTCTGGCGGGGCGGTCAAAGGCAACCGATGAACACAAGTGATGCCACACCAGGCCACCTTTCGCTGATGGGCATTTTGCGCACTAGCTGGCACATCTGGCGCAAAGACCTGCTGATTGAGTTGCGCTCACGTGTCTTGCTGAATCAAATTCTGCCTTTTGCGGTGCTCGTGCTGATGCTTTTCGCATTTGCCTTAGACGGAGACTCGACTACCCTTGAGTTTTTTGCGCCAGGGCTTTTTTGGGTGGCAGTGCTGTTGGCTGCACTGTTGGCTATAGGGAGGTCGGTGGCGACTGAGCAAGCCGATGCCACTATGGACAACTTCCGCTTGGGATCGTCGTCTCCCGTAGCGGTTTTCTTCGGCAAAACCCTAGTTATTTTAACACAGCTGTTGGTGTTGGAGATTGTGCTTGCTGTGGGTGTGATTGTGTTTTACGGCGCACGCCTGAGCGAGCCGTTGCTGTTTGTGTCAACATCGGTGGTTGCCACATCAGGCATAGCATCTGCGGGTACGCTGTATGCAGTGGCAATCTCCAAGCTAGGCGTGAGAGAAACGCTGTTGCCGCTGCTTTTGATGCCGGCTTTAGTGCCCGTCTTGATTGGAGCCACCAGAGCTTTTGGTGATGCTCTAGGGACAGCAGGCGTCAATGGCTGGCAGTGGCTTGGACTGCTTGGCGCCTTTGCTCTGGCATATTTAACACTGGGAGCTTTAGTCTTTGGCTCCCTGCTGGAAGAAAACTGAAATGACAACCCCCACAGAAGTCGAAAATCCCAGATCCGAGCCGGCAGCAGCAGCGGATTTCTTTGCAGTAAATTCCATCGCGGATGCTTCCGTCTCCACTGGCTCAGCCACCACCAAAGTCCTGGGTTGGCTGACTTTGGCTGGCTTGGTCGTGCTGTTGGTTTTCGCTTTCATTATCAGCCCGGAAGATTCCCGTGAAACTGCCGACGGCGCAATCATCGGGCAGTTTGACGCTGTGCGGCTGCTCTATCTGCATGTCCCCGCTGCGGTCTTTGCCTATGTTGCTTTCGCTCTCACGGGCTTGGGCAGTATCATCTACTTGTGGAAGCGTTCAAGATGGTGGGATCACGTGGCTCATTCCAGCGCTGAAATAGGGGTTGTGTTCTGCGGCGTAACTCTGCTTACGGGGGTGATCTGGGGTCGCCCAGTCTGGAATACCTGGTGGGAGTGGGGCGATGTCAGGATTGTGACCACTTTGCTGCTGTTTTTGATTTTTGTCGGCTATCTGGCGTTCAGGTCGGTGCCAAGCGAACCCAGACGCCAAGCCCGCAATGCCAGCGTGTTGGCCATCATCGGGGCTTTGAATATTCCTGTGGTGAACCGGTCGGTTGAGTGGTGGGAAAATCGCACGCTGCACCAGCAGTCAACCCTGGAAGAGTTGAAAATAGAAGACGCAACGCTGCTGACTTTGATGATTGGCTTTGCAGTGTTCGGGTTGATGTTTTTGTGGTTGCTGATTCATCGCTTCAGGGTGGCTTGGTTGGCAGAAGAAGTCGAGCAGCACGGTCTGAAGCAAGCTTTGCGGCGTCGGCGCGAAGAGGCACAGCGAGAGGCAATGGTCTCATGACGTTGCTGTTGGCGCTATTTGCGCTGACTCATGCAGGCTACCTTGCGGCTGGCTGGTCCATTGGATTGCTGGCCATCGGCGCTTACGCTTTGAGTGTTTTAGTGAGAGGACGTGCTCTAAGCAAACGAGTTCCGCTAAGTCGCCAACGCTGGATGAACTCCCTTCCTGATGAAGATGAGCAATCCTGAGTTTCAATGAACCCGACATTCAACAAATCTGATATTCAACTTGCCTGATGACGACTGACCAACTTGAAGCCCAGACGCCTTTGGACGGGGAAAGCAAGGTCAGCGATTCTGACTCTGACTCCGCTTCTGATTTGGCGGGTGCCAGCGAGGTTGCATCGGAAGCCGGTGACGAAGTTTCTCCACTGACTCCCAGGGTTGGCACACCAACCCCACCTGCTCGCAGAAAGCGTCGCCTAGTCTCATGGATGATTGTGCTAGCAGCTTTTGCGGGCATCGGCTATTTGCTCTACAGAACTTTGGACGACGCCTCGCTGTTTTTTCTCAGCGTTGACCGGGCAGTAGCTCAGAGGGAAGATTTGGGTAGCAGGCGCTTTCAGCTTCACGGCACGCCGGTGCCTGGCACTATCCAGCCGGTCACCAGTAATCAGCAGACTTTTGTGAGGTTTTCTTTGGCGGGCGATGGTTCTGTGGCGGAAGTGCTGCATGTCGGGGCGCCCCCTGATTTGTTCCAACCTTGCGTGCCGGTGGTGTTGCGGGGCAGATGGGAAAATTCTCCGGCGGACAGCGATGCTGTGCTGGATTATCACTTTTCTTCCACGCAAATTCTGGTTAAGCATGACAACGATTACACCATTCCTGAGGATTCGGACGAAGGCTCGGCGGGCGAAGACTTCTATGAGGGGGCAACGTCCGTCCAAACCGCTGAAAATCATCACGAAGCTACTTTAGCGAGGCTGGAAGGCTGTCCCAATGCCTAGTTTGGGCGTTGCGGCGGCTGTATCGGGTGTGTCAGCGCTGTTGGTCTTTCCTGTCAGTTTCGCCGATGCCATTTAGCCAGGCTCAGTGCAGCTAGCCCTGTCAGTTTCGCCAGCCCCAATAGCCAGCTCCGATAGCCAATGAACAATGTGCTGGGTGATCTTGGGATTGCCTTAGCAGGAGCTTGCCTGGTGCTGAGCATTGTCTTGGCGCTGCGAGGCTTGGCCGCAAGGGATGCCAAGCTGTTGAGATACTCTTTGGGACTTGCGCCGGTGGCTTTTGCTGGCCTTGCCCTGTCTTTTGCGATGTTGGAGCGCGCCCTGATAACGCGTGATTATGATGTTTTGTTTGTGGCGGAGTTTGGCAGCAGCCGCACTTCTGCCTTCTTCAACTTCACGGCGCTCTGGTCGGGGCTGGAAGGGTCTATTTTGCTTTGGGCATTGGTGCTGGTGGGCTTCATATTGGTTTTCGCCCTTTATTTCCGCCAGAAAATTTTGGCGCTGGGAGCGGTGTCAGAGACAGGGCGGGCGTGGGCGGTGAAGTCGCGGTCGTCGGCGCTCCAAGCTGAAAGACAGCCAAATCGGCCAAGTCTGTCAAACCGGCTAAGTCTGTCAAATCAGCCAACTCCGCTTCCAGCAAAGCCGCTTCTGTCTAATCGGCTCCCAGCGAAGCCGCCCACCAGTCTTTATGTCTGGGCCTATGTGGTGGTCTGCGTGGTGGGCCTGTTTTTTATAGGGTTGCTGGTCGGGCCGGCCGACCCGTTTGTGTCCTTCAATGCGCCCCCAGGATATGACGGCCCCGGCCC
>JAPYNY010000056.1 GCA_028283145.1 Candidatus Hopanoidivorans cymbastelae | reverse complement strand
CCCACACCCCAGTCGCCAACCGCGAACAGCTAGCCTACATCGCCGGTCAAGCCGCGGACGCTCGCTTGAATGTGGAAATCGAGACCGAGGGCATGACCCTCAACATAGGCCCGCAGCACCCCGCCACGCACGGCACGCTGCGCATCGTGGCCCGACTTGACGGCGAGCAGGTGCTGGAAGCCGAGCCCATCATGGGCTACATGCATCGCGGTTACGAAAAACTCACCGAAGTCCGCACCTACCTGCAGGTAACCACCCTCATCAACCGCATCGACTGGCTGGGCAGCTTTGCCAACGAAGTGCCGTTTATCCTGGCAGCTGAGCAGCTCATGGAGATTGAAGCGCCCCCCAGAGCCCAGTGGATTCGCACCATCTTGTTTGAGCTGTCCCGCTTGGCCAATATTTCTCTCTTCCTAGGCGACATGGGTGTTCAGCTGGGCGCGCTCACCCCCGTCTTTTACGCCTTCCGCGACAGAGAATTCGTGCTTAACCAGATTGAAGCGGTCACAGGCGGCAGATTCCACCCCAACTTCAACCGCATCGGCGGCCTCAAGGACGACCTCCCCGCCGGCTGGATTGACAGCACCAAAGAAGTCCTGCAAAAAATCCGCACGTTTTGCGATGAGTTGGAAGACCTGCTGATGGGCAACGAGATTTTTGAGGTGCGCACCCGCGGTATCGGGATTATCCCTGCCGAGGTGGGGCTGTCTTACGGACTTTCCGGCGCCAACATCAGAGCCAGCGGCGTGGATTGGGATTTGCGGCGGGACAACCCCTGCGGTCTGGTCTATGACCAACTGGATTGGCGAGTTTGGACGCATCCAGACGGCGACTCTTTCGCCCGCTATTGGGTGCGCCTCCAAGAGGTGCGCGAAGCCACCAAGATTCTAGAGCAGTTGTTTGACGACATCCCATCTGGGCCGATCATGGCTAAGGTGCCGCGCATCATCAAAGTCCCCGCGGGCGAAGCCTATGTGGAGACGGAAAACCCGCTCGGCGCAATGGGGTATTACATCGTCAGCAAGGGCGACTTGGTGCCTTTCAGAGTGAAAATTCGGTCGGCGTCTTTCAGCAACCTGTCTATCAGCCCGTGGCTGCTCAAGGGGGTGTATGTGCCCGACATCATCACGATCTTGGCAAGCCTGTATTTTATTTTGGGGGACATAGACCGATGATGGGCGCGCCCGCTGCGGCGACCGCCGCTTCCGTTACCGCCTCCTTCCCCGCCGACCTGCTGGCAGTCGACCTCGCCTACTGGCAGCAGACCGTCATCAAGATGGGTGTAGTAGCAGCCGTCATCCCCGCTGCCGCCCTGATTTTGGGCTATGTTTTTCTGCTCAAGATGATGAGCTTCGTCCAGAGCCGTCTGGGGCCAATGGAAGCCGGGCCGCACGGCACCCTGCAATTGCTAGCCGACGGCTTGAAATTCCTCCAAAAAGAAGACATCTTCCCGGAAAAATCTGACCGCTTTGTGTTTGCTATGGCACCCGTGATGGTGCTCATCTCCACCTTCTTGTTGTATGTGGTGCTGCCGGTCGGCCCCGATGCCGTGGTCAGCGAGCTGGACGTGGGAGTGTTTTATGCCTTGGCGGTGTCGTCGCTTTCGGTTGTGGGGATTTTGATGGCGGGCTGGGCTTCAGCCAACAAATACGCCCTCATCGGCGGTTTGCGGGCGGCAGGCCAGTTGATCGCCTACGAACTGCCACTGGTGCTGGCAGTTGTCGGGGTGCTGATTCAAGCTGGCACGCTCAACCTTCAAGGCATCGTCTATGCCCAAGCCAATGGCGAGATTTTTGGCTGGGGCGGCATCGGCAACCCTTATATCCTCACGCAGTTTGTGGGCTTTGCCGTGTTTCTGATAGCGGTTCAGGCAGAGTTGACGCAGCCTCCGTTTGACATGCCCGTGGCTGAAAGCGAAATTGTCGGCGGCTACCAGGTGGAATACACGGGCTTCCGTTTCCTGTTCTTCTTCATGGGCGAATTCGGCACGGCCTTTGTCTTCGCGGGCATCGCCTCGGTGCTATTCCTAGGCGGCTGGTATGTGCCCGGCTTTGATGTGGACAGCAACTGGCTCAACCTGATAGGCCCCGTTGTGATGCTGGTGAAAATCATGGCGGTGTCGTTTTTGATTTTCTGGTTTAGATTTACCTACCCGCGCTTCAGGGAAGACCAGCTGCAGAAACTGGCCTGGAAAGTTCTCATTCCCATTGCGCTGGCAAATATCGTAATAACAGGGATTCTAAAGGTGGCAGTATGAATAGTATGAAAACGACACAGCCTGGGGCGATGCAATCCGGGGCGACACAGCCCAAATCGCCACAACCCCAAAAAACCCAGCCCAAGAAGCTGCGCCTGCCGGGCATGCTGAAGGGTCTGGGCGTGACCGCCCGCACGATGCTGCGCACTTTGTTTCCAGACGGGTTGCGCAAGCCGGTGCCGCAGCCTTCCAAGGGGGCACACACCGTCCAGTATCCGCACGAGAAGGAGGCGCCCGCCCCACGAGCGCGAGGTGTCATTGCCCTTCACACCGAGAACTGCACTGCCTGCATGCTGTGCGCCCGCGAGTGCCCCGACTGGTGCATCTACATCGAGGCGCACAAAGCCTTGGCGCCACCCCGCCGAGCTGGTGGCAAGCCCCGCCAGCGCAACATTTTGGATCGCTTTGACATTGACTATTCGCTGTGCATGTATTGCGGGATTTGTGTGGAAGTGTGTCCGTTTGAGGCGCTGTTTTGGTCGCCTGAGTATGAGTATTCCGAAGCTCACATCGCCGATTTGTTGCACGACAAGGAGCGTCTGTCGGACTGGATGGAGACGGTGCCTGAGTTTGAAGACTACGAGAGCGGTTCGGAGCAAAAGAAACTCAAGGTGCCGGAGCCGGTGGAGCGGGTGAATCCGCTAGCCGCCACGCCGCGCGATGAGGAAGCGGCAGGTCGGTAGGACAATGGATGCGCTGGCTCCCACGACGGGCGCACTGGCCGCCGACTCGTTGGCCGGTGCCGCGCTGGCCCCCACCACCTCTGTGCTGTTCGCTGACGCGCTGGCCCCCACCACCTCTGTGCTGGCCCTCCTGGTGGCCCAGAACGTTGCCTTTTATGTGATTGCTGCGATAATGCTGTTTGCCGGCTTTCGGGTGGTTACCTCCCCCAATGTCGTCCACGCTGCGCTTTATCTGATTGCGGTGCTGGCGGGTGTAGCGGCGCTGTTTTTGCTGCTGGGCGCGGAGTTTGTGGGCATCACGCAGGTGCTCATCTATATCGGTGCGGTCATCGTGCTGTTTCTGTTTGGCATCATGCTGACCCGCTCACCCATGGGCGCCGACACCGAAGTCGACCACCCCAGACGCCTGCCCGCAACTCTGGCCGCAGCCTTGGTGGGTGCGGTCACGATTTATTCAGTCTTGGACTATTTTGGGGACGAGCAGTTCCCTAAGGAAACCCGCACCACCACCAACGAAGTTGCCGACTCTATTTTCTCCGACTACATCATTGCCTTTGAAGCTGTTTCGGTGTTGCTGCTGGCGGCGCTGATTGGCGCCATAGTCGTGGCCAGACGGGATTAGGGCGCGGAGCAGGACGAGGCGGAGCAAGGCAGGACGAAGAGCAGAACAGGACAGGACGGGGTAAGGGCAATCATGTATGTTTCTCAGTTTGCGGTGCTGGCGGCGGTGCTGTTCGCCATGGGCGTCTATGGCATTTTGGTGCGTCGCAACGGAATTTTGGTGTTGATGTCGGTGGAGTTGATTCTGAACTCCGTCAACATCAACCTGGTGGCCTTCGGCGCCTTGCGAGACTCCATCGCCGGAGAAGTCTTTGCCTTGTTTGTCATCACCGTGGCGGCAGCCGAAGTGGGTGTGGGCTTGGCTATCGTGCTGCTGATCTACCGCAACCGTCGCAGTGTTGACCTCTCCGAGATGGACTTGATGAAGGGTTAGGCAAGGGTTAGAAGATGGGTTGGACAACTTCCGCAGCCGCTGCCACGCAGACCACCGCATCGGTGCTGGCGGCTGAGACCTCCGAGGCAGCCGAAGAGGTGCTCGCCGCCTCGGGCTGGTTCTTGGAAAATGCCTGGCTCATTCCTGCCTTCCCGGCCCTGTCGTTTCTGCTCATCTTGTTTTTCGGGAAGCGCTTCCCCAAGCGTGGCTCAGAAATCGGCATTCTGGCGGTTGGCGCCTCTTTGGTTTTCGCCCTCGCCGCCGCCATCCAGTGGATTTCGGAAGTCAACCGGGCAGACGACAAAAACGCTGCCTTGGATGCTGTCTCTACAACTTGGACATGGTGGCAGAACGGCGGCATCAACTTCACTTTCGGCACGCTGGTAGACGGGCTGGCTGTAACGTTGCTGGTGGTGGTGACCATCGTCTCCTTGCTGGTGCATATCTACTCCACCGACTATTTGGCTGACGACAGACGCTACACCCACTTCTTTGCCTTTTTGTCGTTCTTCACGGCTTCCATGCTGTTTTTCGTGCTGTCGGAGAACACGCTGCAGATGATTGTGGGCTGGGAGCTGGTGGGCGTCTGCTCTTTCGTGCTCATCGGGCACTGGTGGGAAGAAAAACCCAACTCCAGCGCCGCCCTCAAAGCCATGCTCACCAACCGGGTGGGCGACATCGGCTTGCTGGTCGGCGTGTCTGTTTTATTCTTTGCTGCGGGGGAGACTTTCTCGGTGCTGGAACTCAACGAAAGGGCTATCTCAGGCAATATTGAGCACCTGCCGCTTCTGGTCGGTGCCTGTGCGCTCACCGCGGCGGTGCTGTCCAAGTCGGGCCAGTTCTTCTTGCACACCTGGCTGCCTGATGCCATGGCTGGCCCCACCCCCGTGTCGGCGCTGATTCACGCGGCCACTATGGTTGTGGCGGGGGTGTATCTCATCGCCCGTTTGTATGGGGTGTTCTTTGAGGGTTTCGCTATTGCCGGCAGCAGCGTCAATTTGCTGGCCGTGATTGGCGGCATAACCACCTTGGTGGGCGCTTCTCTGGCCTTCGTCCAGCGCGACATCAAGCGGGTGCTGGCTTATTCCACCATCAGCCAACTGGGCTATATGGTACTGGCTCTGGGCGTAGGCGCCTGGACGGCTGCCGTTTTCCATCTCTTCACGCATGCCTTCTTCAAGGCTTGTCTGTTTTTGGGGTCGGGTTCGGTCAGCCATGCCGTCCACAGCTTCGACATGAAGTCTGACATGGGCGGTCTGCGCAAATACATGCCCCACACCTACCGCACTTTCATGATTGCTTCGCTGGCGCTGGCTGGGCTGCCGCCGCTGGCAGGTTTTTGGTCGAAAGACGAAATTCTGGCTGGCACCGGTGGCTGGGGGCTGGTTGGCGGCACCGGTGGCAACGGGGCCTACACAGTGATGCTGGTGATGGGGCTGATAACGGCCGCACTCACCGCGGCCTACATGACCCGCTGCGTCTATCTGACTTTCTTCGGGCAGTATCGGGGGCACGGACAGCCCCATGAATCGGGCCCGCGCATCGTGGTGCCGCTTTGGATTTTGGCGGTGCTGGCGGTGGGGGCTGGCTGGCTGAATCTGCCGCCCGGCTTCCAGCTGGTGCCTGAAAACTGGACTGAGCGCTTTGGCCATTTCGTGGAGCCGAACGAAGCCCTGTCTTACTTCCCCAAGATCGCCCACGCCGACCCCAGCTGGACGCTGGCCATATTGTCGGCGGTGGTGGCTTTGGCGGGGATTGCGCTGGCTGGGCGCTATTACTTCGGCAAGGTGGCGGCTGTCAGCCCGTCTGCCACGGAGTTGTCTGACGGAATGGTGGCTCGCTCTTCGCTGGCGGCGGCAGGGCACAACCTGCTGGTGAACAAGTATTATCTTGACCACCTCTACAGCGGGGTCATCGCTGGCGGTGTCAAGGGACCCATCGCCCGCGCGGCCTACAAGTTCAACCAGGACGGCATTGACAAGGTGGTCAACGAAGTCGGGGAGCGGGCCGTCCAAGCCGGGCACTTCGCCTATGACGTGATTGACCAGAAGGTAGTGGACGGCATGGTGAACTCCTCAGGTGTGGCGCCGCAACTGGCCGGCGAGGAGATTCGCCGCATGCAGACCGGGAAAGTTCAAACCTATGCGGGCATCGTCTTCATCGCCGCTGCTCTGCTGGCCCTTGGATTTATCGTGTTTCTATGACCAGGAGGAAATAATTCATGAAGGCATTTCTAGACGACTGGGGGCTGACTATCCTCACCTTTTTGCCGATGGCTGGGGCGCTGGTAGTCATGACTATCCCCAAAATCAACGAGGGGCTGATTAAAGCAGTCACGCTCTTGGCCACGCTGGCTACGGCAGCTATGGCCGCGCTGCTGCTGGGCTGGTTCAGCCTGGATGAGGCCGGCAGCCTCCAATATGTGGTGGATCACTCGTGGATTGACGTCATCAACAGCCGCTACATTATGGGTCTGGACGGCATCTCGCTGCCGCTGGTGTTGCTGACCGTGCTGGTGGTGCCGCTGTGCGTCATCTATTCCTTCAAGCACCTGCCTGAGCCCCGCAACCCCAAGGCGTTTTTGTCTCTGTTGCTGATTTTGGAAACGGGGATGGTCGGGACGTTCGTGGCGCAGGATTTGATTCTGTTCTTCGTCTTCTTTGAGGTGGTGCTGCTGCCGATGTATTTCATGATTGGCGTTTGGGGAGGGGAAAACAGGCGCTATGCGGCTATCAAGTTCTTCCTTTACACCTTGTTTGGCTCGGCGCTGATGCTGATCAGCTTTTTGGCGTTGTTTTTCTTGGCTGACGGGACGCTGGCGGGCCTGCAAGAGGTCAACACTTTTGACATGCGTGCGCTCTCAGAGGGCGCCACTACCGCCATCGCACGCACCAGCCAGCTGTGGATTTTTGCGGGGATGTTCCTGGGCTTCGGGGTGAAGGTGCCGATTTTCCCTTTCCATACCTGGCTACCCGATGCCCACACCGAAGCGCCGACCGTCGGCTCGGTTATTTTGGCGGCGGTTTTGCTGAAGCTGGGAACCTACGGTTTTGTGCGAATTGCCCTGCCGATGCTGCCTGAGGCTGCTGCTGCGTGGGCGCCTGTGATCGGCTTGCTGGCGGTGATTGGCATTATCTATGGCGCTTTGGGGTGCTTGGCGCAGCGAGACATGAAGCGCCTGATTGCCTTCAGTTCGGTGGCGCACATGGGGTTTGTGATGCTGGGCATCGCCACGATGACCGACTTCGGCATCAACGCTGCTGTGTTTGGGATGGTGGCGCACGGGCTGATCACGGGGATGCTGTTCTTCTTGGCGGGGTCGGTCAAGGAGCGCTACCACACGCTAGACATGTCGCGCCTGGGCGGGCTGCTGGCGCAGGCTCCGAAGATGGGTTGGATGCTCGGCTTTTGCGCCATGGCGTCTCTGGGGTTGCCTGGCTTGGCGGGTTTTTGGGGGGAGTTCCCGGCGATTCTGGCGTCTTACAACCCGGCGGGGATTTTGTCTGAAGTGGTGTTTCGGTCTTACATGGTGGTGGCGGCCGTCGGGACGGTTTTGGCTGCGGGCTATCTGTTGTGGATGCTGCAAAAGGCAGCTTTTGGCACTCCCAGGGAGGAATTCGCCAACTCGCCCGACATCAAGGATGTCACTAAGTGGGAGTATATGGCCTGGGCGCCGATGCTGGTGCTGATTGTGGCGCTGGGCTTTTACCCGCGTCTGATTCACGAAGCGTCAGACCCGGCAGTGGGCGAATCGCTGGTGGTGAATGTGGGCGATGAAGTTTACGGGTGCCTGGAAGACGAAGACGGCATTGACTGCTTTGAAGACTTGCGTGCTAGCTCGGCCGCCAGGAGTCAGAATTCGTGAGTGCTTTGGCGGCAGTGACGGCGTTCGCGAGCGCCCCTGTGTTGGCGGCGGCTGAATTTGTCCGCCCCGAACTGGACTGGCATGCGCTAGCCCCCGAACTGACCCTGCTGGGAGTCGGGGCGTTTTTGACACTGCTGGACATTTTCCTGGCCGAGCGAGGGCGGGTCATTACGTCGGCGCTGGCGGGTCTGGGTTTTTTGGCGGTCATGATTCCAATCCTCACGTTGGCTTCGGCAGGGGTGGCGTCTGAACCCAGGGTCATGTTTGACGGCGGCTATGTGGTGGACGGCTACTCGCTGGTGCTCAAAGCCCTGTTTGTGATGGCCGGCTATGTGGTGGTGCTGATGTCAACCAACTATTTTGCCGAGGGCGACTACTGGGAGAGTGAGTTTTACGGCCTGCTGGCATCTTCGCTGCTGGGCATGCTGGTGATGACTTCGGCCCGCGACCTGATTACCATCTTCATTGCGCTGGAGTTGCTGTCTATCCCCGCCTACCTGATGGCAACTTGGCGCAAGCGCGACTTGAAGAGCAACGAGTCGGGCTTGAAGTATTACTTGGTGGGCGTGGTGGCGTCTGCCATTTTGCTGTATGGGATGTCGCTGCTGTTCGGGGTGTCGGGGAGCACTCTGCTGGAAGACATCGCCTTCAGCGATGCGCTGGGCAGCTTCTCCGACTCGCCGGCGATGGTGAGTTTGGGGGTGGTGTTCATCGTGGCGGGGCTGGCGTTCAAGGTGTCTGCTTTCCCCTTCCACACCTGGGCGCCCGACACCTACGAGGGGGCGCCAACTCCTGTAACGGCATTTTTGTCGGTGGCGTCCAAAGCGGCGGGGTTCGTGGCGCTGATGAACTTGGTGTTCGTGGGATTTTGGGGGCGTTCAGACGTGTATGAGCCGACCTTCTGGTTCTTGGCGGCTGCTTCCATGACGGCCGGCAACTTCATGGCTCTGCGCCAGACCAACATAGTTCGGCTGATGGCCTATTCGGGTGTAGCGCAAGCTGGGTTTCTGCTGGCACCGCTGGCAGTGGCGGGAGACAGCTTGGACGTAGCCGACGAAGCGCTGTCTGCCATCGTTGCCTATTTGGTGATTTATGGGGCGATGAACTTGGGCGTGTTTGCGGTGATTATCGCGGTGGCACGCTATACCCGCACGGGTGATGTGGAGTCCTATAACGGCTTGTTCAGGACTGCTCCCGCGATGGCTGTTTTGATGACGGTTTTCATGGCGTCGTTGGCGGGGGTTCCCCCGGCTGGCGGCTGGTATGCCAAGTTTTCCATTTTCAAGGCACTGGTTTCACCCGGCACGGCTTCGGGTTACATTCTGGCGGCTGTTGCTGCGGTGAATGCTGTGGTGGCAGTCGGTTATTACGGGAAGATTGTGGCTCGCATGTGGTTTGAGCAGCCGTGGCAGCCTGAGGCGGAAGAGGACGCCGCCGGGTCTGCGTTCAGTTCCCCCGCTACTGCAGACGCTGCCGCTACCGCGTCCGACTCCGACCCCCGTGGCCTGGTGTCGGTTTCCTCGGCCGCGCAGCTTGTAGCACCTGAGCGAAAGTTGATGTCGCTGCCGGCGGGCTTGGTCTTGGCGCTGGGTATTACCTTGATTGCCACCTTGCTATTTGGTATCGTCCCGGGCACCCTGACGCATTTCACTGACGTAACGCTGTTCTGATTGCAGGCTGAGCGGAGTTGCGCTTGACCTAGCTGCCACACCCCTCACCAAGTCGGCTTGGTTGAGACACCTCCATCCACCACCAAATTGGCGCCTGTTATCCAGCTAGCCAAGGGCGAAGCTAAAAACATGCAGGCATTAGCGACGTCGGTTGGTGTCCCCAGCCGCTTCAGGGCGGCAGAGTTTTGCCAGCGTGCCACGCCTTGGGGCCACTGTTCTTCTAGTTTTGGGCGGTAGATTAGCCCAGGCGACACCGAGTTAACTCTGATGTTGTGCGGGCCGTATTCGGCAGCAGCGGCTCGGGCATGCATAATGAGCGCAGCTTTGGTGGTGGCGTAATGGCTGTGCCCAGGCGCCGGTTGAAGACCTTCAATGGAAGCTATGTGGATGATGCTGCCGCCTGTTTGTTCTTCAATCATCAGACTGGCCACTGCTTGTGTCAGGCGGTGCGCAGCCGTCAAGTTGATGTCCAACATTTGCTGCCAGCTGGAGTCGGGCAGCTCTTCCAAAGGCTCAACTTGCTGAACGGCAGCGTTGTTGATGAGCACGTCAACTTGATTGAAATTTTCTAAGGCAGCCTTGACGATGGCTTTTGGCCCGGCTGGGTCGGCCAAATCTGCTGTGATCGTTGCGCAGTTTTGTGGGCTGGAATTTGCTGGCAACGCAGGTGCTCGGCTGTGGCCGTGCAGAACCAGCTTGGCCCCTGTTTCGCTGAAGCATTGAGCTATACCGCTGCCGATGCTCCCGCTGGCACCTGTAATTATGACGACTTGGTTTTCAAAGTCAAACAAAGTTTTGTTGCAATGGAGGTGTTAGACGAAGACCTCAGAACCTTCTTTTGCTCGGCTAGGTGCGGCTGGTGGTTGATACCAATGCCTCACTGTGGCCTTTGTCTTCACAGTTTTCGCCATCCTGTTTTCTAGCTGCTCCACTCTCGGATTTCCAGCTGCTCTACTCGGTCTGTCAGAGCGTCAATTTTGTCATCCATTCTTTGAAAACCTTCGCTCATTTCTGCTCGGATTTCTTGTCGGAATGCACTCATCTCAGCCCTGATTTCGGTGCGGAATTCGTTCATCTCTGCTCGTATTTCCTGTCGGAACGCACTCATCTCGGCTCGCATTTCTTGTCGGAACGCACTCAGGGAAGCGTTCATTTCGGTGCGGATTTCCTGCCGGAGGCTGTTCATGTCGGCGCGGAGTCCGTCGATTTGGGCTTGGAGTGCTTTGACCACTTGCCAGATGGCATACAACAGGGCTCCGGAGAGCAGGGCGAGGACGCTTGGGACGCCCCATGCAATGGCATGGTCTGTGGCTGCGGCGAAAAGTTGAAGAGACATTTGCTTGCTCCTTATTTTAGTTGGGTTTGCTTGGGCGAAATAGTAACCCATAGGTGTTGCACAGCTGTCAGTCCGGCTGCCCGTGTGACCGTGCATGCTTGGCGGCTGGCTAATGCCACGTGCTGTGGTTTGAAGAAGCGGATTTCTGAGTGCCGACGGAGATAAAGGAGACATCACTGTTTAGGAATCCTCCAACGCGAATTTGAAATTCAAATCAGCCGGGATTCTTGATGCCGCTTCTACTCTGAGGCAAAGATTTGCCGCGCGAATACTCTCCGCGGTAACTTTAAGGCAGATGGTATGTTGTCAGCGTAGGGGTCGGCTTTTGGCCGTGTGCAACCCGGCTTGGCCACCTGCTTCGTCTAAGTACTGTGCCGCACCGCTGGCAAGGCCCTACTGAAGCCAGTAACTGCTATAACTTCGGCTTCAAAGTCAAATAGGTTTTGTGGGGAAAGGTTTGCCTAGTTAGGCGAGGACCTTAGAACCCTCCTCTGTTTCGCTGAGTGCCTCGAGTGGGAAACATCTGTGTCGCACTGTGGTTTCTAATATTGCTACTCTCTCTTCCGTGGTCCCCATACGGACTGTCAGAGCGTCAATTTTGTCTTCCATCCTTTGAAAACCTGCTTGCATCTCTGCTCGGATTTCCATACGGAAGTTGGTCATAGAGGTGTTTATCTCTGTTCGCATTTCCGCACGGAGTTCGTTCATGTCGGCGCGGAGGCTGTTCACTTCGGCGCGGAGGCTGTTCATGTCGGCGCTGAGCCCGTTGATTTGGGCTTGGAGGGATTTGACGACTTGCCAGATGGCGTACAACAGGGCTCCGGAAAGCAGGGCGAGGACGCTTGGGACGCCCCATGCGATGGCGTGATCGGTGGCTGCGGCAAAGAGTTGAAGAGACATTTGTTGCTCCTTAGTTTAGTTGGGTTTCTTGGGGAAAATAGTAACCCACAGGTGTTGCACAGCTATCTATCCGGCTGCCCGTGTGGCCGTGCATGCTTGGAAGTCAGCGGATAATTTATGATTGACTTATGGTGGCATCACACAGCAATGTTGGAAATTCGCCGGTGCCGCGTGCCGTGGATTGGGAAAGCAATTCCCTTGGTGTTGGCGAATGTGTGGATGATGTGCCTGCTGCTGAATTCACCAGTTTTATGGGAGCGGACTTCAACGTTGTTGCCTCTCCCGGAGCTGTTGTAATAATTGACCAGACGTTGTTGCCCCACGAAGTCAAATTTCTAAAGCTCACAAAAACGGCCGACTTGATTGAGGCGATCCGGCGATTGGCTGTGCGCGGGGCACCGGCGATTGGCGTTGCTGGAGCTTTTGGCGTGGTGTTGGCATTCCAAGAGCATTGCGGTCGGCAGGGTCGGCAGCAGGCGCCGGCGACATTAGCATCAAGCGCATCAGCATCGGAAGCGCTGCCGCCAGAATTCCAGCAGGCGGTTGCAGCCCTGCGACAAGCCCGACCCACGGCTGTGAATTTGGCTCGCATGGTGGACAGGGTGGTTGCCAAAGCCCAGCAAGGTTTCAAGGCGGTTTTGGAGGAGGCCTTGAAAATCCGAGACGAGGAGATCGCCGCTTCCAAAGCCATGGGAGAGCGGGGTGCTGAGTTGGTCTGTGAGCTGGTAGGCAAGCCCAAGATCCGAGCCATGACAATTTGCAACACAGGTGGGTTGGCAACGGTTGAGAGAGGCACAGCTTTGGCAGTCATCCAAACGCTGCATGAGCAAGGGCGGCTGGCCGCAGCCATCGTCTTGGAAACCAGACCACTGCTCCAAGGCGCCAGGTTGACCACCTGGGAGTTGTCGCAGATGGGCGCGTCCTATGAGCTGGTCGTGGACAGCGCCGGGCCAGCGCTTTTGGCGCAGGGGGGAGTTGACGTGGTTTTGACTGGCGCCGATCGCATAGCTGCCAACGGCGACACCGCCAACAAGATAGGCACTTTTTCGCTGGCTCTGGGGGCACAATATGCGGGTGTGCCTTTGCTGGTGGTTGCACCTGAATCCACGGTTGATCTCGCTACCCCGTCAGGTCAAGACATTGAAATAGAAGACAGAGGGCCGCACGAGGTCAGGTCTATCCATGGAAAGCTGCTGTCGGTGGAGGGCGCGCCCACCCAAAATCCAGCTTTTGATGTGACTCCCGCGAGCCTCATCACCGCGATTGTTGTCAACCGCAGGGTTATTCGCTTGGACCGGGGTGAGGTGCTGAATGGCCGATTCGGCTGATTCGGCGGCGGCGGGCTCGGGTGGTGTCGGGGCCGGCTCGGGTGGTGTCGGGGTGGGGCCGGTCGTTGGCGGTGTTGGGCCGGGAAGTGGCGGCGCAGGCGCAGCGCGGGAGTCCTTTGCGCCTCAAGCTTCCCAAATGTCCGGCCCCGAGGTGGCGGAATTGCTGGGCTTGCAACCCCTTGCCGAAGAAGGTGGCTTGTGGGCGCAAACCTACCGAGACCAAAACTCCACGGCCATCTACTATCTTCTTTGCGATGGGGAAGTGTCCAAAATGCATCGGCTCTCAGGGCCAGAAATTTACCACTGGTATCTGGGCGCCCCGCTGGAGCTGGTGTTGCTCTACCCGGACGGCAGTCACGCCATCCAATTGGTCGGCCCCGACCTTCCAAGCGGCCACCGACCTCAAGTGCCGGTGCCTGGCGGCGTTTGGCAGGGCTCATCTAGCCTTGGCAGCTGGACACTGCTCGGAACGACCATGTCGCCTCCCTATAGGCAGGAAGATTTTACGCTGGGTGACCGAGCTGAGCTGATACAACGCTGGCCCGCGGCTGAAGCTAGGATCATCGCGCTCACCTGAGATGTCTCTATGTTGGCTTTTGTGCGAGACAAATCATTCTGGCGCTCCTGGCGCGTTTTGCCTTGGACTTCCTGGCGTATCACGGCACTGTTTTGTGCCGTTGTCTTGGTTGTTGTTGCCTGTGGAGAAAAAGGCAACGATTCAACCGCCGTGGCATCTGAAGCCCTGACCGCCAGCGACAACTGCTCGCTCAGCGAAACCATATGCATCGGCTTGGTTACCGATGGTGGCGAAATAGATGACCGCTCCTTCAACCAGTCGGCTTGGGAAGGCGTCAGCTTGGCTGCGCTAGAGTTGGGTGCCAAAGCTGATTTCATTGAAACCCAAGACGCTCAGGACTACACCAGCAATATCGCGCAGTTTGCCGATGAGGGCTATGACGTCATAGTTACGGTCGGCTTTGCCATCACAGAGGCTACCACCGAAGCCGCAGCCAAATATCCAAACATCAATTTCATTGGTGTTGACCAGCCCCAAAACACAGCTATCACCAATCTCGCAGGGCTGATTTTCCCTGAGAGGCAGGCAGGTTTTCTGGCTGGGGCGTTGGCGGGTTTGTTATCTGAATCTGGAGTGGTGGCAGCTGTAGTGGGGACTGACTCAGCTCCGCCTGTGGTGGAATTCACCGAAGGATACGCTTCAGGCGCTCGCTACATCAACCCCAATATAGAGGTGATTGCCACCTACCATCCGGGTGGTTTGGACGAGGCTTTCTCCGACCCTGAGTGGGGTGCTTCCAACGCCCGCCAAAACATTGCCCAAGGCGCCGATGTGGTTTTTGGCGGTGGCGGCACGACCGGCAACGGGGCGCTCATTGAAACTGCTGGTTTCCCTGGCGTGTTTTGCATCGGCGTTGACGCCGACCAGTGGGAGACTGTCCCCCAGGCGCGCCCCTGTCTGGTTTCCAGTGCCATGAAGCTCATTGCGGCTGGCGTGAGGGAGTTGATTGAAAATTTCCAAGGCGGCAACTTTGTGGGAGAAGTTGGGCTGGCCGACTACCACGATTTCTGGGATTCAATAAGCAAGATCACCAAGATTGACGCTGAGTTGAGACGCATAGACGCTGGGCTGCAAGACGGCAGCATTGATCCCAACGACTATTGATGAGGAGACGGGGGCGTGTGATAAGGGGATGGGGGCGTGACGGAGGGAAGGTGTTCGGCGAGCCAGCCGGGTGTGAACCGATGGCGGGTCGGCTGGGCATGAATTGCTGACGGAGTGGCCAAAAAAGTTAGCCAAAAAACCGGGCTGAAAAACAGCCAAGCTAACTAGTCTTGCAATGGCCAGGTTTGGAGTTCCAGCGAGGGAGCGCCTAGTCGCCGAAAAGCACTCTCGTGGCAAGTCAACACGATGCATTGGATATCATTTGCTGCCATGCGCAAGGCAGTGAAGACTTTTTCAAGGCGCTCATCATCGCACCACACCAGAGCATCGTCTAGGACCACCGGCATTTCTCGTCCTCGGTTTGCCATCAGCTTGGCAAAAGCGAGCCTAGTGAGGACAGCAATTTGTTCTTTTGTGCCACCGCTGAGCGAAGCAAGGGTTTCAACTCGTCCTAAACGCTTGACCTTCTCAGCGGTGAAATCATCTCCAAGGGATACATCTGCCCCCGGTATTACCACCCGTAGCAACGG
This sequence comes from Candidatus Hopanoidivorans cymbastelae, assembly GCA_028283145.1. Lineage (GTDB taxonomy): Bacteria > Actinomycetota > Acidimicrobiia > Acidimicrobiales > Hopanoidiivorantaceae > Hopanoidiivorans > Hopanoidiivorans cymbastelae. The sequence goes on along the minus strand of JAPYNY010000056.1, from coordinate 45,530 downwards.
GGAAAGCTCATTGGCTACAGGTTTCAGAAAAGTTTGCGTAAGGTTGCTCTGCGCTTCCTCAAGCTCGTTCTTTACAAGTGTGAGAATTTTTATTCTTCGCTCATAAGCGTTGACGCGATTTTCGCAAGCTTCCAGTCTTTCTTGAAGATTGTTGCGCAACTCCTGCGGCCCCCCATCAGAAATAGATTTCAGTTGCCCCTGAATATCTGCCCGGCGTTCACGTTTTTTTGCAAGGTCGTGAGTGATTTCTGATTTGGAATCTTCCAGTCGTTGTAAATTATGCTCTGCAGCCTCCAGTGATGTTGTCTCTTTTTCTTTCTGCTCAATGTCGCTTTGATGCTTCAACTCGTCTTGTTGTGCTTGCTTGTGCTTTTCTGTAAGCACTTTTTCCTTTTGCTCCCATTGGTCTTGGCTGCCGAGCTTTTCCAATAGCACATCGCGGCGGGCTTTGATTTTTTGCATATCGGCATCAAGTTCGGCAATCTTGTCTTTGAGTGACTGGCGGTTTTCTTCTTTGTCTGATTTTTGGCTGCGCAAGCTGTCAAAGCGATCTCGTGCTAGTTCTAATTCGTTTTCGGCTGTTTGGACATCGGGCAATGCTTCGTTGCTGCTGTCTTGGCCTGCGGCTGCAACATTGGCAGCCAATTCATCTCGCTCAGCTTGCAGAGATGCCAAGCCATCGGGTGTCAGCTGCTCAAGTTGATACTGACGTCTTTCAAAGTTTTTTTCAATTTCCCTTCGCTCTAGGCCAGCCCGCTCAGCCGCAGCAAAATCATTGGCTCCGATAGCCTCAAGTTGTTCGTTCAGCTTGGTTTCGGCGGCTTCAAATTCCTGTCTGGCATCATCAGGGTCGTTGGCTTCAAAAATTATTTGGCCTAAATTGTCCAAAGACAGCACTTGTCTGCCCGAAAGATAAACATTTTCAGTCAATGGCAGGTCGTCCAGCTTTACCTTCGCCTCTCCTTCGACTGTAAGCTCTGGCATCAGAAGCGTTCTCAAGCTTTCTAGCCGCGCTCTGGCAACTTCTAATTGCTTGATTGATTCCTTGATGTTTTCCAGTGTTTCTTCTGTTGCTTGGTTGGCTGAAAGTTTTGTTTTCAATCCTTCCAGTTCGCCAGCGATGGCATTGGCTTTCTCTAATTGCTGTTCAGCTTGGGCTAGCTGTTCTTCATCGGCTTTCAGTTTGGCTGCTTCCCTGCTTTGCTTGGCAATCAAGCTGGCCTCTTTTTGCTTGGCTTCAGCTTCTAACTCTTTGTTCTTGAGCTCGCGGATGGTTTCTTCCAAGGGTTCAAGTTCAGCCACCAATCTGATGCGCTCTGTCTGGATCTGGCTGAGAGTGGCACCAAGGTCATTTACTTCTAGCCGGTGTTGCCTGAATTCCGCAAGCTCGTCTTCAGCGCGTTGTGTGGTCTCAGATTTGTCCTGCAAGCTGTCTTTCAATGCTTCAATGACTTGGTGCGCCGCTCTTGCCTTTTCGCGTTCGGAACGGGCCTCTTCAATGTCGGCTTCAATTTCCTCGATTTGAGCCGGATCCTGAAGTTTTTCAATAGAGTTTTCCAGCCGGTCTAGCTCGCTGAGCAGTTCTTCGGAATTGCTGATGAGCTCTTTGGCTTCGTGCAATTGTTCAGAGATTCTATCTCTCTCGTCAATTTCACGCTTGTAGTCAGTATTGGTTCTGGGTTTGCCAGTTTTGGTTACCATCAAGCTGAGTTCATCTTGCGTTCGTGCCAAAAGCTTGCGGGCGCGTTCTCCCCCGGTTATATCACCGATTTGACGTTCAAGCAAGCTTGCCAACAAACTCTTTCCAGATTCTCCAGCATCCGGCGCTTTCATGGACTCTCCCTGCTCAACCCAAAGCAGACCTGTTGGCCCCTCGCCAGGTTTGGAGGCTCCGATGCGGTCAATTAACCAATCATGAACCTCATCGCCGTGGAACAAAGCTGTTCCACTCTCAAGATCAACTAGCTTGGCCCTTTCGCCTTTTATGTATTGCTTTGTCAGTCTGTATGATTTGTCGTCTTCAGTGAAGTCAAGCTCAATAACCGCTGCCATTCCCGGCTCTCGTAAAATTTTCTTGACGTTCTGATTTCTGGCTTTATGTTTTTCGAAAAGCACAGTTCGCAGCGATTCAAAAATAGTTGTCTTGCCGCGTTCGTTAGGAGCCGCCAGCATGGATAGGCCGTCGGGGATATCTTCTATGGCCAAGCCTTTAGACCCGACCATGCGGACATTGCGCAAGCGGATGGCATTAATTCTCATGAGATCATTTCCTCAGCAGCAAACGACAATAGCAGAATCAAAGCTTCGCCGGCTAAGTCTCTATCTGATTCAGACAAGCTCTCGTCTTGTCTTATGGTATGGAGTCGGTCAGCTGCCACGCGCACGCTACCGCCTTGATCAAGCTGGTCAAGATCGTCTTCTGATACGAGCTTGGTGAGTTTTTCATCATCCAACTCCATGAAGGCGCAACGTTCGTTTAGTTCGTTCACACGTTGCTGAAGTTTGGTCCATTCATCGTAAGTCAGCTGGCCGCGCAAAGACAGATGCTGCATCGTCTGGCGCAAAGCGCCTTGAGTTTCCAATTCGTCAATTTCAGGGTAAGAAGGTACTGCTGGGAGGCATTCTACGTTGTGAATTTGCCATCTGAATTGAGCGGTTTCGCGGATTTCCACCACAGGTTCTTGACCCGATTGGATTTCAACCAGCAAGACATGGCCAGGGTTATTGCGGTGAAACTTATCTGGCTCGGGCGTTCCGCTGTACCAGATCCGAGGGCCAATTTCAAGCGTGCCATGCCAATCCCCCAGAGCTAGGTAGTCAAGGCAAGCCAATTCAGGTCGGTTGGGTGGGATGATGGATTTAGTTCCAGCTTCGCTGTCGCCATCTGGTGGAGAGAAATCGTGGATGGAGCCATGCGCGATGCCTATGCGGAGTTCACCTTCGGGAGTGGTTGCCTCATCCATCCATTCAGTCAAATCCCTGCCAGGATCTTTGGACGTCCAAGGCGCTGGCAAAAACCAAACTCCGCTTTCAGCTTCCGCAGGCTCTGGCTTTAGCAGGAGGTGCACATTGTCGGGGGCGCGTTCGGCAATTCGGTCCCAAAGCATGTTTTTACGAAAAGGGTCGTGATTTCCCGGCAGCAGCCACCAGTTCACACCTTCTGCTTCGCCCATCAGATCAAGTGGCTGGCGAATTGCTTGATCTGAAGGCTGTTCGCTGTCCCAAACATCGCCCGCAACTATGACATGCTTGACAGATTTATCCTGGGCTAGTTGGGCAATTCTGCTGATTGCGCTGGTTCTGGCTTCGCGCAGCCGTGCTGACAAGTCGTCGGGATAGGCACCAAATGGCGCTCCGATCTGCCAGTCAGCGGTGTGTATGAAACGGAAGGTTGTCATGCGCGTAGTGCTAATCTAGCAGGTTTTAGTGCTCTGTTGGCAGGTCTGCGGAATGGTGGGATTGGATCGAGGCAGGTTCAAATAAGGATAGCAACTATCAAACCGCTGTTAATGGCTAATCCAACTGCCAGAAGGATAGCTCCATATTTGACGAAGTATTTCACATATTTTGGTGTGTCGTCATCATAACATTTTCGGGCTTTGATGCCGTAGTAGTATCCAAGCGCTGCCACAAACGGGGCTATAAATGGCGACGTTGACAGGAATATCGTAAGCCAGTCTTGAGCTAAAGCAGGGATTATCTCGGCAAGCCCGACTATGAAAATCACTGCCAGTCCGCTAAGGAATGTTGTAAGCCCGGCCGACAAGCTCTTGACAGCGTTAATTTCTGCTTCTGTTTCCTCGGGTTCGTCTAGCGCCTCTTGCTCAGGCGGTTTAGGCTTCAGAACATTCGGACGCATGGATTCCAAGTAGCGAGTTGCCGTTGCCAAGCCCTTCCCAAATGGGTGTTTCACATTTTTCATCAAGTCTTGCTTGCAAGACCTAGCTTCCCGCAGTACAGAATTTATCTGCTCAGAAACCGCAGGAAGCTCTTCGGCAGGCACTGACGACATGATTTCCCTGTTTTGTCTCAGCCCGTTCTTTGAAAGATTGGCACTGCCAGACAGCACTGCTCTTGTTTCCCTGCCGGATTGGATGCGCCATGTTTTCATGTGGATATAACCGTGGTCTTCTGGTTTATCCCGGCCGGTTTTCACAAGCACATTATCGCGATTCAAAAACGCTTCAGCCTCATTTCGCTCCGCCTCAGTGCTGTTGCGGAAGTAACGTCTATCTATCTTCCCAATGCATAATTCAACTGAACGATGCTGAGTGTTTCTAGCCAGCCAAGCTAGGCCCCACACACTAGCGAAACCCGTTATTATTTGCAGCTTGCCGTCGGTGTTTTTGTGGATGAAATCCAGTAGACGGCCTTCTATGTCTCCAGTGGTTTGCTGTTGCATGATTGTATTCATCCCTTAGTGCTGCATGATAGCGAACGGACCTGAGCCAACATTGGCTGGAGCCTCTAACAACCCTTGGGCAAGATTTTGGTAATGTCTTCGGTAATGGGTGCGGCTCCGCTGAGCAGACGAAAATAGCAGATAGGCCATACCAGTTTTCTGGGCAGCCTGCTCAACAGACAGGTTTCTCAACTCTAGTAACTCCTAGATGGATTTCCCTAGAGCAATCGCCCAGTCCGGCTCAAGCCTAGGTTTCTCTTGAGGGCTGGCGTGGATTCGAAGCTTTTTGAACGATTTTGGAACATGGCATTTCTCTCTTTTTCAGCAGCTTGGTTCTCTTCCATTTGTCCTCGCCTACGCTGGACTGGTGCTAGTCATATTATCGGCTGCCACTGATGTGCGGACAGACAAAGGAGGCAAATCAGGGCTTGCGCTATCGTGGGAATCCAGGCGGAGCTCGTATGTGGCAGCGTCATAGAGCAGGCAGTTGATTTTAATGGCAATCTCGGGCTCCGTGCAATGATGCTATACCACAAAGGCAGCTTAAAAATTCTAAGATAGTAAGAATTGAACAAGCTAAAATTTCAGAAATCCAGCCAACCGGGTTTGCAAAACAAACTTTCAGCAATAAATCAAAAACCGCCACTTCTCCAGAAAAACCAGGCAATGGAACAGCAACTTCCGCACACAGACACTGGCACACCACCGCCACCCGCAGCCAGAGACAGTATTTCCGATACCTATCTTGAGTTATTTCAGTCTGAGTATCAGGATGGCAGCATCACCAAGGATGCCATTTGGGAATATATCTACGGAGTGATGCACGCCCCCGACTGGCGTGAGAGATATGAGCACGACCTTCAAAAGAGTTTACCCAGGATTCCTTTGGCCACTGATTTCTGGTCGTTTTGTGAAGCGGGCAGGGAACTCATGGATTTGCATATTGGATATGAAGTCTGTCCAGAGTTGCCAGATGTCGTATGTGAAGTGGACGGACAGATTGTGACTCAGGATGGGAAGTTGACGGGGATGCTGCTCGAGGAGGAGCGCGAGCCAGCCGCAGAGGTCTACAAGATCGCTGATCGGATGCGCTGGGGGGGGGGGCACTGCTGAAAGCAAAAAAGACAAGTCAATCCTGCGTATAAATAACCATTGCAAACTGCGAAACATCCCTGCCGAAGCACATGAATATAAGGTCTCTGGTCGTTCTCCGCTGGAATGGGCGGTGGACAGCTTACGTCACAAGTTGGACACAGACTCCGGAATAGTTGATGACCCGAACGGATGGGACGCTTGGAAGGACGACCCCTTTGAGTTGATCCGCCATCTCAGGCGACTGGCCTATGTGGGGGTTCGTTCCACAGCGATTATTGCAAATCTTCCGCCTTCTTTGGATGGGCCCATGGGGCCTGATAGCCCAGAGGGCAGGAAACCATCCGAAAAGTAAGCACCACACAGCAAAGAGTCAGCCATGCCGCATCTACAGGAAGCCCTTCAACGACTTAGAGACGAGTCTCAGTCCACCACCGCCTCGGGCAAAAAGTTTGAGCAGCTTGTGAAGACTATTTTCGAAAAGCATCCAGGCGAGTTCGGCCCCGCTCGGTTCAGCCGGGTTATGACTTGGAAGGAATGGAGGCAAGATTGCGTTAGCCGAGGAAAGGTTGATCCTGGCAGCGACACCGGAATTGACCTAGTAGCTGAACAGACAGATGCGTATGGCGGCGGTCTATGTGCTATTCAATGCAAGAATTATGCGGACAGGAAGGTCTCTACTGATGGTGTCAAAGCATTCCTCTCTGACTCAACTAACGTAGAGGATTGGAAACATAGGATTTTTGTCTCCACCACTGAATACTCCGACAATGCCCAAAAGAAGCTAGACAATGCGGGCAACGTAACTGTAATTACTGGCCCTCAAATAGACAGCTGGCCAATTGGCGACATAAGAGACTTGCTAGACAAGCCGGAGTCGCTTGTTTTTGATGTTGAGAAATATAAGCCCCGAGATGATCAGCAGGCAGCCCTGGAAGCTGTCAAAGAAGGCTTGTTCACTGATTTATCGGTCACTCGCGGGCGACTGGTGATGCCTTGTGGTACCGGAAAATCGGTGGTCGCGCTTTGGTCGGCAGAACGCTATGTGGGGGAGGGTGGTCGTGTGTTATATCTGGTGCCGTCCATTGCATTGATGAGCCAGACGATGCGAGAATGGGCGCTGCAGCGCAGTCCGAACGTGCAACACCGCTATCTGAGCGTGTGTTCCGACACCAAAGCCGGCCGGGCCAGTGAAGATGATAACCTTTCCGATCTGGCAATTCCGCCAACCACAGACGCAAACAAGATAGCCGCAGAACTCAAGCGTGTAGAGCCGCTCATGATGACCTGCGTGTTTTCCACCTACCAGTCTTTGCCCAAGGTCATGGAAGCGCAGCAACTTGGTGCTCCAGAGTTTGATCTCGTAATTTGCGATGAGGCGCATCGAACCGCAGGCACAACCCAGTTGGGGAGCTTGGACGACACCTTGTTTACCCTCATTCACGACAACCAGAACATCAATGCCGACCGCCGTTTGTATATGACAGCTACGCCACGGTTGTATTCGGAAAAGGCCCACTCCAAGGCGTCTGATAACGATATGGATTTGTATTCCATGGATGATGAATCCGTCTATGGCCCCGAGTTGTTCAATATGTCATTCCGCCAGGCCATAGACGACAAATTGCTGACCGATTATCACGTAGTGGTGGTTGCCGTCGATGAAGATTCCAGCAGCGGTTTCGCCAACACTCAGATTGCCGATTTGGATATGAAGACCACCCAGCAACTCCTCGGATGCTGGGATGCTTTAGCCGATCCAAGCACCAAGGGAATTACAAAAGATCGTCCTGCAGGAGTTGTCAACCCTGATGGCAAGGCGTCGGTGCGGAGAGCCATTGCGTTCACCAACACCATTCCCCAGTCAAGGAATGCTGAAAAGCACTGGGTGAAGCTTTTGGGCGAAGTTCTTGAGAGCAGCGGCAATCTATACCGCAAATACCGCCGGGCGAAAACCGAGACAAATCAGCAGGGGCACACACTTCAACTGGATGTCCGCCATATAGACGGGAAGATGAATGCCTATGATCGCGCTGTACACATTAACTGGCTCAGGGAAACATCCGCAGCTGCCAGTGAAACCCAAGATACCGCCAAGGTTTTGACGAATGCCAAATGCTTGACAGAAGGGGTGGATGTGCCGGTTTTGGATGCGGTGCTGTTTCTGTCTCCCAAGAAATCGGAGATAGACGTGGTGCAGGCGGTCGGCAGGGTGATGCGCCGAGCCGAAGGGAAAGCAGCCGGGTACGTCATTATCCCTGTGCTGGTGCCGAACGGGAAGACCGCTGTAGCTGATGAAGTGTTGCGCAGCAGTGCTTGGAAAGGCGTGTGGCAAGTGTTGCGCGCTTTACGGGCGCACGATGAGCGCATGGAGGGCTATCTTTCATCGCCACAACTGACCAAAAGGAAAGCACCGATTACGGTGATTGACAACACCACTGCCGCGGAACAAGAACGCAACATGGCGGGATCGGGCAATTCTTATCAGGAGACACCCTTGCCTCTTGATCTGCCTTTGTCGGTTGCCTCAGCGATTGTGGATAATGTCAGCGACAACAAATTCTGGCCGCGCTGGGGTAAGGAAGTCGGCAAAATTACCCGCCGGATACGCGATCGCATTGAAGCTGCTGTGACCGATCCCGCAAGCAGTGGGCAAGTAGCTACTCTTATTGGAAAATACAAAGAGGCGATGCGTGCCGCATTCAGGGCTGACGTCCTTAGCGATGATGAATTGCTGGAACTCATCGCTCAGCATATTGTTACCGGCCCTGTTCTGGACGCGCTTTTTGCAGGGCAGGACTTTGTCAAGACCAACCCAATCTCCCGTGAGCTGGATGCTGTTTATACTACCCTGCTCGGAGATCGCCAAAGCGAAGCAGACAGCAGCGCCGATCAGCTTGGGCTGAGACGGGAGTTGGCAAGCTTGGACCGTTTCCACGACAGAATGCGCCGGCAATTGTGGGAGGTTACTGACTCTGACGCGCGTTTGGAGATTTTGCTGAATCTGTATGAATCTTTTTTCAAGAACGCCATGCCCAAGGAAACCAAAAGCCTGGGCATCGCATATACCCCGGTGGAGCTGGTTGACTTCATGCTGCGCTCTGTAGATGCGGTATGTCGCCACAATCTCGCTTTGATAGATGGCATAGGGGCCGAAGGCGTGCATGTGCTGGATCCGTTTACTGGCACTGGAACCTTCATCAACCGACTACTGACCATCCGCCGCAACGCTGGTGATGTGGATTCCGAATTTTTGATTAGCGATGAGCATCTCGATCGCAAGTATCTTGGTCCCGTTTCAGAAGAATCGCCAGAGTTGCACGCCAACGAACTGCTGTTGCTGGCATATTACATTGCAGCCCTTAAAATAGAGGAGGGATATCGCCAACGCAAGCAGTTGAAACGCGGTGATCCAGCAGCATTTCAAGGATTAGTTCTGACTGATACTTTCCTAGAGACAGCATTCTTTTCCGCGAAACTCCAGTTTGCCGGCCTGGAAGAAAACGAAAAGCGCATCCGCCAACGCGAGAATTTGCCAGTTCGTGCCATCGTTGCCAATCCACCATGGTCGTCTGGGCAGGATTCTTCAGGTGAGGACAACCCAAACAAAGAGTATCCTGATCTTGCAGAAAGAGTAAAAGAGACATATGGCGCGGAACACAGAAAAGTCACAGGTAGTTCCCCCGGCGGTAATGCTATGGGGAATTTATATGTGAAAGCGTTTAGATGGGCCACTGACCGGTTGTCCAAGACTTATGGTGGTGTGGTTGCGTTCATACATCCAAATTCATTGACGGATGGAACGTCTTTAGCCGGTATGCGAGCAAAATTGCGAGAAGAATTCACTGATATTTATGTGGTTAACTTGCGGGGAAATGCCTATAAAGCTGGGGAAGCTTGGAAAAGAGAGGGCGACAAATTATTTGGTGGTGCATCACAAAACGGCGTGCAAATTACTATAGCAGTGAGAAATGCAAGCACTGACACTTCTGAGCCAGGAACTGTGCATTATGCCAAAGTTCCTGATTACAGCAAGCTTGCAGAAAAATTTGCTTGGCTGGAGCAACTTAAAGATGTGCTTTCAGATGAGCTTAAAGAAGTTCCCATCAATCCAGCACATGACTGGGACAACCTAAGCGATGAAACTTACAAACAACTCATACCTCTTTGTAGGACTAAAAGCAGCAAAAATGAAGATATAGATCCAATAGTATCCATCAACGCAAGCGGAGTTAAAACTAACTGCGACACCTATGTCTATAGTTTTAGCCGAAGAAATTTATTGAAAAAAATTGAGCGGCTTGTGAATATGTTCAATGAAACCTTATTTGATGCTTGGGATTACATGCTTGACAATCCTGATGTTTCAGTCAAGCAAACAGTGAGCAGATTCACAGTCAACAACAATCTGAGTGAAATCAAATGGACTGGCACACTAAAAGAGTCCTTTCGCAGGCTCTTGAACGAAGCTCAGCGCACGAATAATCCACCCGTGGAATTATCCGTAGATCCTGATCGGTGCCGGCATGTGCTTTACCGCCCCTTCACCAAGCTTTGGTTATATGAAGATGATCGGATTTTGTCTTCAGTCAAGACCGTGTCAGCCATGTTCCCACGCCACGAAGAAGTTGAAAGTATAGTGGTTGGGGATAGTTCTACAATTGCACGAAATGATGACGCAGTTGCCTCCGACACGCTTCCAAACCTAGTTGTTATGCGGGGGGGGGGCGAGTTGTCGTCAGCACCTGAAGATAGCCCTGACAGCACCGTCCAGCCAATCGATTCCAGCCACGCTGGCCACTCCACACCTAGCGGATTTGCACATGCTGGCACCAGGGCAGCAGACCAGATTGCTCCCACTCAAAATCTAACTGACGGGGGGGGGCAGATTCAAAGCAATTCTGGTCAGCACCCCATCCAGCAAAGCCCAATTCGCAATTCTGGCCAACACAATCCTCCCCGACCTTTGCGCAGCAGGCACCACACAAGCCTGCCGAGCGCTCGCCCAGTGATTCTCATAGGCACGCCGTCAGGTATGGCAATTTACACAACGCTGGCCACTACAACACTGACAGACCTGAACATGGTAGGCGCCACAGGAGCCACCCGCGTGCTGCCACGACATATGCCCAGATAGTCGTTACATGCCCATCCAATATGGCCATGTTTGCAGCCTTGGCCAGCACCATTCCTCCAGATCTCAAGGGTGCAGGAACAGCCCAAGCCTGCCGTGCTCTCCCAAGGCACTCTCTTTGACGTGCCCCAAACTGCAGTCCTTACTAGTTCACCCTGGACACACTTTTCTGAAATTGGGAAAATCAGCTAAAGCCGTTTTCTCACTCCCACCTGCTATTCTGGGTACATAAGGAATATCGGGAAACCGGATCTTGGCAATATGGGGGATAAGAAAAACTATGGGAATAAACGATTGAGGAGGCAGCATTGTGAAACGCCACTTGGCTTCCGTCGGGGTGATGGTTCTGGTGAGCATAGGGGTTTGGAATCTGGGTGGCTGTTCCGATAGAACCGACGTTGGCAGCTTGTCTCCACCCATGCCTGATACAGAGGAAGAGGCATGGCAAATCATTACGGAACGGGTTAGATCTAACTGCGACCACTTTCTCCCGAATGAACGGGTGCGCGATGATGCTGAACGGATACTGGAACGGCTTGTAGAAGCAACAATAAGTGAGAGCAATGTTGACCTTGCTACAGAGACGGCGATATACGAATTCACTGCATTAGCGAGCAGTTTGCCAGCATCGGAGCAAGAGGGGTTTGATCACTATGACACATGTGCCGGAGCGCAGATAGCATCTCAAGTTTCTCGATGGAGACTGGAGGGGTTGACACAGGAAGTCTCTGTGGAGCAGACGACTACAACAATAGAGTGGTGCGGTGGTATCTATCCATGTGAATACACCTCCGAGGTAGAAGAAAACTATGTCAAGGGTTGCAAACTTGCTATTGACATGGTAAGCGATCTCAACAGAATGGTTTGCGAATGCACTTACGACGAAATCAGGCGCAATGTGGCTTTTGAGGACTTCGCACGGCTTGATAGCGCATTGAGAGAGAATCCCAGCGTGTTGGAACAAGCTGGTCTGGATGAGATGAAGACGCTTGATGAGATTGGAAGGTATGTGAGAGCGTGCATAAGGAAATTGTCGTAAGCAACGGAGGGAAACGCATGAAACGCAGATTGGCTGGGCAGCAGGGACAACGCAAGCCTGCCGTGCTCTCCCAAGGCACTCTCCTCTGATGTGCGACAAGTCGCGGATCCTGCACTTATCAAGTTTCATGCCAACATACGATTAAACTGCAGGTATGCCACTCGCATCCGCTAAAGCTGATAATATCAACTCCTCAATCTTGGTGTGGGCAAGGGAAACTGCTGGGCTCAGCCTTGAAGAAGCCGCAAGAAAAATTGGGTTGACTTCTTCAACGCGTTCAAGCGCTGCAGAAAAAATGGAAGCTCTGGAAGCAGGAAAAAATTTTCCAACGCGTAATCAACTTTTAGAAATTGCAAGGGTGTACCGGCGGCCTCTAACTGTCTTTTATTTGGCGAAACCACCAAGAATTGCAGATCGCGGTGAGGATTTCCGAACCTTGCCTGGCCCAGTTTCTCCACGGGATAGCGCGCTTTTGGATGCCTTGCTACGTGATGCCAGAGTTAGGCAAGATATTGTGAAGTCCATCCTAGAAGAAGACGAAGACACCAAACCACTTGAATTCGTTAACTCTATTTCAATAAGTGACAGCCCTGTTGACATTGCTGACAAGATTAGAGATATCTTGGGAATTAAATCCAAAGACTGGACAACAGATTACTCGTCTCCAGATGAGCTATTCAAAGATTTTCGTAGCAGGGTGGAAACTCTAGGTGTTTTTGTTTTACTTATCGGAAATCTGGGATCACACCATACTGACATCAGCGAGCAAGTTTTTCGTGGGTTTGCCATAGCAGATGAGATTGCTCCTTTTATAGTTATCAACCCTCAAGACGCCAAGCCAGCACGAATATTTACGCTTGCGCATGAGTTGGTGCATTTGTTTGCAGGCAAAACTGGTGTCAGCGGTTCTCCTACTGTGGTAGCACCAAAAACACCAAGCGCGAGAATAGAAAGATTTTGCAATGATGTAGCAGGAGAATTCCTTTTGCCCGCATCGTCAGTCGAAAAAATTGGAAATATTACCACCAGAAACAGCGCGCAGCAGATTATTTCTAATTTAGCCAAAAGCAAAAACCTGAGCGAGTCCATGATTGCTTACAGGTTGCATCTTTTAGGCAGGATAGACCAAAAAATATACAGCCACCTACGAGAGTACTATGAAAAGCGATGGAGCGAATACAAGCAAAGCAGTAAGGAACTCAGGCAAAAATCAGATTCTGGGCCTTCTAGCCATGTTGTTCGCCGGTATCGGCTGGGTAATCCGCTGCTGAACTTAGTTGGTCACACTCTGCGTGAAAATCAAATCACACATACCACAGCAGCCCGCATTCTAGCGGTAAAACCAACTTCAGTTGAGCCGCTGCTGCAAGGTGTTAGCAGCCTTAGAGGTTTGTTTCCCCAAGGAGGTGGGTAGTCTTGCTTTATCTGATTGATGCCAACGTTCTGATAAGAGCTCATTATGATTATTATCCACTAGATCGAATACCTCAGTTTTGGGATTGGCTGGAAGAACAGGCGAAAAGAAGCCAAATCAAAATGCCTTTTGAAATCTACAGTGAAATAGGAGAGCGAGATGATTTGATCAGCCGTTGGATTAGTGAAAAGCATATAAAGCAGGCACTGATTCTTGATGAGAAAGTAGATGAGCAAATTCATAATCATGTCATTAACACCGCTTATGCTCCCGATTTAACTGATGAAGAGTTGGAAAAGGCTGGAAATGATCCGTTTCTAGTTGCCTACGCATTGAAGGATGAAGCACAAAGATGCGTAGTTACCAAAGAGGTTTCAAAGCTAACGCAAACACGAGGCAATCGAAAAATTCCCGATGCTTGCAAAATACTCGGCATTCGATGTGTAACTGATTTCACCATGTATCAGGAACTTGATTTCAAGATTCCATAGTTGATGTTCCAAGCTGGTAGTTTGCAAGGTATGGCAAAGGTAGCATTTGGAACCGACGAAAAGACGGTTGTTTCGCAGTCCGTGGTTGATTGCCTGAGCGCAGCCGGGCACGATGTCATCCTTCAGCTGGAGGATGAGCCTTGGCCTGATGTGGGCAGCCGGGTGGGTGAAGCCGTCGCCAACGAGGAGGCCGACTGGGGAGTGGTCTGCTGCTGGACTGGCACTGGGGTTTCCATGTCAGCCAATAAGGTTCCAGGAGTGCGTGCAGCCCTGTGCGGAGATGCCGAGACAGCCAAGGGCGCCAGGCGCTGGAACGATGCCAATGTATTGGCCATGAGCCTGCGTCTGACCTCCCCGGAGGTTGCCAAAGAGATACTTGAAGCCTTTGCTGCCACCGCCCCAGATGGCTCGGAATCCGACAACATTGCCAAACTCAAATAGATAATTCCCCAAATTCTCCAATCTCCGCGTCCGCCACAGCATGTCCTCAACACAAGGCTAAAATTCAAACATGAGCGAATTCCTAACCGATATTGAAACACTGCGGGCCCGCGCCCGTCAGCACATTGAACATGGCCCCATCACTTCCGCCTACGGAGCCGACCGCGAGAGGGTCGTTGCCGTTATGAATGAGGCGCTAGCCACGGAAATCGTCTGCGTGCTTCGCTACAAGAGGCACTACTTCACTGCCAAGGGTCTGTCGGCTGCCCCCATAGCTGCTGAGTTCCTTCAGCATGCCAACGAAGAGATGGAGCATGCCGACCAAATCGCCGGGCGCATCACCCAGTTGGGTGGCGAGCCGAATCTAGACCCTGAGGGGCTTGCCAGCAGAAGCCACTCTGAGTATGACGACAGCCCTGGTTTGCTGGATATGGTGCGTGAAGACTTGGTGGCTGAGCGCATCGCCATTGAGTCATACAGCGAAATCATCCGCTGGCTGGGTGACGGCGACCCGGTAAGTCGCAGGATGTTTGAGGATATTTTGGCGATGGAAGAAGAGCACGCGGACGATCTGCTGAACATCCTTGAGGAGATGGACGGCTAGCGGCGCGGTTTTTGGTTTAGGGGGGTGGCTGAGAGGGGCTAGATGTTTTGGCGGGTGCGGGGAGAAAACGAAACTCCACCATCCCTGCGCTAGCGCCTGGCTAGCCCGAAGTCAGTTTTTCTAGCAACTCCGCCACAGCTTTTTCGGCGATAATCCGCATTTCGTCGTCTGTGCGGTCTTGAATTGGGTGGTCAACCAGCACGTAGGGAGCAGCAAATCCCAAAGCAGACGACTGAACTTTCGCTGCCAAGTCAAACTCCACCGAAGCCACGAACACTCCGGGCACTCCGCGCCTCTCTAAATCGGTGATGTCATGCACACTGCATGACGTGCACGACCCTCAATCGGCTAAAGCTTCAATCACTGCATCGCAACTGGACGCAATCTCCTGGCGCAAGTCCACTGGCGCTGGCTTGGTGAAGGTGGGCTTGGTGAAACGCACGATGTTCGCCCCCCGGTCGCGCAGGCTGTTTTCAATCTCATTCAAAAAGACATCGCCCCTAGGCTTGGAGATGTCAAGCAGGCCCACGGTCTTGCCTTCAAGAGACTTGGGGCGGGGGAGCGGTTGGCGCATTGAACCGAACTGCGAGTCGGCTGTTTTGCCGGTGGGGTCTAGAACTTCCATGATGGCCATTGTGGTTTCCGTGCGGGTTTGCGGGGGTAGAGGGCAAGGCGGGGGGTGCAGACGCAGTCAGTGAGAGCTTTACGTCACGTCCCTATGTCAAAAGCTTAGCATTCCAATCGGCCGGCTTCAGTCGGTTTCAGACATGTTCAATCTCGTGTGTAACGGGTTGGCTTCCAGCGGGCCCGCTTGCCCAGCCGCAAATTGCAGACGAGAAAAGCCCCGCCCGCCCGCCAGCATGGACGATCAACAGCCCGCCATCTCTGAACTTCGGCAACTGTTTCACCTGAATGCTCTCAGATTCCTCAGTGGTGATTCCCTTGGCAGCTGCTGGAAGTCGACCCACGTCTATCATCATGTTTTTGCGCAGCTCCTCCTGCAGACGCTGCTTTGACCAGCCCGCATCCCGAAAACGAGCCGAATGTTCAGGTGAAACCACCAAGATGGAGTCAAATGCCAGCGCCATTTTGGGATGTCCAGTTGTCAGCAGGCACAGGGCAAGCGATTTAGCTAGGCGCTCAGGTTGCCTGGAGAGCTGATCCACCATCACCCGCGGCCCCTCTCCCGCAAAAATCGTCACCGTGGAAGCCTCCGCCGGAAATCCACGCTCCTGCGCCAGCGACTCCCAAGGCGACCCCTCTTCGTCCTCGGCAAAGCAAAATGACAATTTCCCAGGATTGCCCAAAGTTGACTGGTCAATTTCCCCCGGCCGCCCACCGCCGACATTGCGCACCACCAACTGCAGGGTGCGCCCGATGGTCAGGTTGGCTCGGTTGCCCTGCCCCAGCACGTTGCCGCCGCTGTTCATGCCGATTCGGTGGCGTATCGGGCCGTTGACGATGATGATTGGCCCGACCGACATGGTGGTCGCCAGCACGCCATGCATATTGAACTCGTCAGTGCAGGCAGCTTCCACCGCCGTCAGCACAACAGGCAGGTATTCGGGCCGACAGCCCGCCATCACTGCATTCACCGCCACGGTCTCAACCGTGCATTCCACCAAATCTGGCGGGACGACAGCGACCACTTCATCGGGTGCCCTAGTAGTGCCAGACAGCATCTGGGCCACGCGCTCGGCGGTGGGGGGCACCAAGGGGAGTCCGTCCGACCAACCCCTGTCAAACATGGCTTCAAAAGGGTCTTCGGCTGCGCCAAAGCGGATTAGCTGGTTGCTGGGCGGGGCTGGGGGCGCGGTTGTGGCCGTGTCTGAAGGTGTCTCGGTCGTCGGCGGTGTCATAGGCGAAAAACCCTTTCGGTTGCGTGCGGTAGTCCTAGTTTATAATTTGATTAAGGGGCTATATTTCTTGAAAGACAGACAAGAACGCAAAACCAGCAGCTCAAGGCCAGGAAAGGAAATCACCCGTGACAGCCAGCAATCCCACATCCGTATCCGCATCTGAAGCCGTATCTGCATCCGAGCCTGAATCCACAGCAGCCGCGCTCGCCACAGCAGCCAACGACAGCACTTCCGCCGCAAACACAAATCCCGCCCCCGCATTTGACAGCGCCACATTCCGAAACGTCTTGGGGCACTTCCCAACTGGCGTAACGGTCATCACAGCAATGGGGCCGGACGGGCCTGCAGGCTTGGCAGTCGGTTCGTTTGCCTCGGTTTCGCTGGAACCCCCGCTGGTGATGTTCTGTCCCGGCAATCAGTCGTCCAGTTGGCCCAGCATCAAAGCCGCGGGAGTTTTCTGCGCCAACGTGCTGGCTGACGACCAGAAAGACGTCTGCTCCACCTTTGCCAGCAAAGCGCCCGACAAGTTCGCCAATGTTTCTTGGACGACACAATGCACCGGCTCGCCCGTGCTGGATGGCGCCGAGGCTTGGATTGACTGCGAAATCATACAGGCGATCGAGGCGGGCGATCACTGGGTGGTGTTGGGCAAAGTCTTGGCACTGGATGCCGCTGCCGGCAAAACTCCGCTGCTGTTCTATCGGGGCGGATATGGCTGCTATAAGGAATTGGGTGCCGAGTAGCCGCTGGGTGTGTTAGGGCTGCCAAGTGTTTATCCAACCAGCCAACTCAACCAGCCAGGCACGCTAGACCCGCCTAGCCGTCATTGCCACTAGCCACCGCCCAAGCAACCCGCACCCGCCTAGGAAACACCATGCCAATCTACGCTCTGGGCGATTTAGTCCCGTCCATCCACCCTGAAGCCTACGTTCACCCAGATGCTGTCATTATCGGGCAGGCTGAAATCGGGGCTGGCTCCACGATTTGGGCTTGCACTGTGATTCGTGCCGATGACGCCCCGATTGTTATCGGAGAGCGCACTTCCATTCAGGACGGCGCGGTGCTTCACACTGTGCCCAACTTTCCCACGACCATCGGCAACAACTGCACGATCGGGCACTTGGCGCATCTAGAAGGTTGTGTGCTCAAGGAAGGCGCGCTGGCGGGGTCAAGCTCGGTTATACTTCACAGAGCCGTCATCGGAGAGTGGGCTTTGGTGGCTGCTAATGCTGTGGTGCTAAATGATATGGTTGTGCCGCCGGGCGCTCTGGCAGTCGGTACGCCAGCCAAAATCAAGGAAAACGCGGTGGATATAGAAGGGCAGCGTTTGGGGGTGGAGTCTTATGTCGCGCGAGCGGCCACCTATCGTGAGACTTTGAGACGGCTTGACTAGGTGGGATGGGCTGCTCGGCTAGCTTCGGCAGGTTTTAGCTTTTCCTAGTAAGCAGGCTGATGTCTAACTTCAACCCCTCAGTTTTGAATTTCAAATCGGTGATCTTGTGCTCAAACTTCGAAAAATTGCTTTTGTCTCCCTCCTCAAGTTGCAAATCTCTTCCCTCAAGTTGCGAATTTCGTTTCTCGGCTCCCACTCAAGGTTGCTGATGCTGCGTCTCGACTCTATCTTTGCTGCGAGTGCTCTAGTCTCTATTGTCAACCACAATATTATAACGACAGCAACAATGACCATGGCTAGAGAAAACACTGCTCACTCCTTTGTGGACTGAAAAAAGTTTCAGTTCATACACTACATGAAACAAGAAACTCATCGCAAGATCAGTTAGGAACTCTTTTGCCTAGCTGAAAAGCAGGATCCTCTGGGAGCACAGGCGGATGGACGATGCCGCGTTCCCAATTTACAGCCGTGTCAGCCGTTGCGGTTAGCCCTTGCGAAGCGAGGTGGCAGCGAATTCCCCGATGATGGCATTGGAGAGATCGCTGATTTTTCCGTCCAGTGAGACAAAATCGTCTTTGGATTCTTGTCTGAGGCAGCCGATGTCGCGCTTGATTTCCAGCCTAAGGCTGTTGATGTCGCTCTTGGTCTCTTGTCTGAGTTGGCTGATGTCGTCTTTGATTTCTTGTCTGAGGCTGCTGATGTCGTCTTTGATTTCCAGTCTCAGATCGGTGATCTTTTTGTCCATTGCAGCGAAGCCATCATTGGTTTCTTTTCTAGCGTTGGCGAAGCTGTCATTGACTTCTTTTTTGAAGCTGGCGAATTCGTCTTTAAGGCTGGTGATTTTTCCATCCAGCAAGACGAGGGCGTCCCAGACTTCTTTTTTGAAGCTGGCGATTTCGCCTTTGACTTCTTTCTTGAAGGAGCGCATGTAGCCAGCGATGGGTAGCCCCACAGCCACAACCGCACCAATTGTCATGAACAGTTCGTAAATCATTGTTCACTCCTTTCTTTTGGATGTTGGTTTGATGTGGCTTGTGTTTTCAGTTTACAGGTTGCACAGCTAGTGCTGCGTGCTCTTGCGGAGACTTGCGGACCACGCGGGCCATCTGTCTTCCCACTTACGAGTGCCAACCTAAATCCGAAGCAATAAGCCACGCCAAAACCTTACTGCACCACTATTGCACAGCTTCCAACCCGCGCCTAGACCAGCGTAAAACCCCGCTCAGACCCACTGCGGCGCCCTGAAATCAGATTTTGCGAATCGGCAGTAGAATAAAGCCAAGAGGAGATTAAAACATGACAACCCTGACCGACGCTCAAGCCGCTGCGACGACTGGCACCCAAACCCCGCCTAAGCCCAAGGCCGACCCCGCATCCACGCCCACCCCCGACATCGGTGTCAATCTCGGCAACTATCAGTTGGGTTGGAGCGACGAAGAGGACTACGTCTTCAAGCCGCGCAAAGGGCTGAGCGACGCCATCGTCCGCGAAATGTCAAGCATGAAAAGCGAACCCGACTGGATGCTCAACTTCCGCCTGAAGTCGCTGTCCCGATTTGAGAACAGACCGCTGCCCACTTGGGGAGGCGAACTCGGCACCATCAATTTTGACAACATCTACTACTACATCAAGCCCACTCAGGAGCAGGCAAAAGACTGGGATGACGTGCCCGAAGCCATCAAGGACACCTATGAGAAGCTGGGCATCCCCGAAGCTGAGCGCAAGTATTTTGCCGGCGTTACCGCGCAGTATGAGTCCGAAGTGGTGTATCACCGCAACAGGGAAGACTTGGAGCGCCAGGGCGTCGTCTTTTGCGATATGGATACCGCTGTAGCCCAGCACCCCGAGCTGGTGCGCCAGTATTTCGGCAAAGTCATCCCCCCGAACGACAACAAGTTCTCCGCGCTGAACTCCTCGGTCTGGTCGGGGGGCAGCTTCATCTATGTGCCGCCTGGCGTGTCGGTGGAGTTGCCGCTGCAGGCTTATTTCCGCATCAATGCTGAGAATATGGGGCAGTTTGAGCGCACGCTGATCATTGCCGACGAAGGCTCGCAAGTCCACTACATTGAGGGCTGCTCGGCACCTGTCTATACCACCGACTCGCTGCATTCGGCAGTGGTGGAGATTGTGGTGAAGCCGGGCGCCAGGGTTACCTACACCACCATCCAGAACTGGTCGAACAACGTCTACAATCTGGTTACCAAGCGTGCCCGCGTGGAAGCCGAGGGGCACATGGAGTGGATAGACGGCAACATCGGCAGCCAGCTCACCATGAAATACCCTGCGGTGGTGATGGTTGGTCCCAAGGCTTCGGGGGAGGTGCTGTCGGTGGCTTACGCTGGGGACGGCCAGCACCAGGACACTGGCGCCAAGATGACTCATGCCGCCCCTGAGACGACCTCCAAAATCCTGTCCAAGTCCATCTCCAAGGATGGCGGGCGCACCAGCTATCGCGGTTTGGTGCGGGTGGAAGAGCACGCCGACCGCTGCAAGAGCCACGTCCAGTGCGATGCGCTGATTTTGGACGAAGACAGCATTTCCGACACCTATCCTTATATGGAAGTCGGCACAGGCGATGCCGAAATCGGCCACGAGGCCACGGTCTCCAAAGTGGCGGACGAGCAGATTTTCTACTTGATGACCCGAGGCCTGACCGAAGAGCAAGCTGCGGGCATGATCGTCAACGGCTTCATTGAGCCGGTAACCCGCACCCTGCCGATGGAATACGCGGTGGAATGGAGCCGACTGATTGAACTGCAGATGGAAGGCAGTGTCGGCTAGGGAGAGGGAGTTGCTGGCGGTTGGCTGTTCCGTGTCGGCACTAGCTATTGGCCCAGTTTCCCGTCGCTTGCTATTGGCCCTTCGTCATAATTCTGATAATTCTGCGTCATACCATTCTGCCTCATACCCTATTGTCATACCCTTTTCCGTCTCCCCACCAAGTCATATAGAAAGCCCAAGCAATGGGAATGCGTGAAGACTGCAAGCAGTTTGAGAGCCGGTCGTATCCCAACGGCGATACTGTGCGCAAGTGCAATCTAGACTTGGCGCCTGAGGCACCGTGGCGCTGCCCATCTGACTGCGCTTCCTATGAGCGTCGCCGGGTGGATGTGAACTGGTCGTATGGGACGTTGGTAACTCCGCCCACCCCCGAAGCTCCGAAATCGCTTCAGGCTGACGATGATGGCAGCATCGCAGCCCTTTTGGATGAGGCTGAAGACATTGTCAACCAAGCAGGCCCGGCTATTTTGGCTGAGATGGAAGCTGAGCAGTTGAAGAAATGGAAGGTCGACTTGGGGCCAGGTCTGCCTGCTGGCAAGCACAACCGGAAGCTGCGCCGGCGCATGAAAAAGGACGCCAAGCGCAAAAACAAGAAGCGCCGCTCCGATTAGTTGCTTTCTCAGCACGTCCAAAGTGCGAATACACCAAATCTGAAGTAATTCGGTAGAAATAATTCGGTGAGCTTGTTTACGTCTCAGGCAGCGACAGAGTTGCCTGGGCCAGATTGGCTGAAGGAACGGCGGGTGTTGGCGGTCAA
Source organism: Candidatus Hopanoidivorans cymbastelae (assembly GCA_028283145.1). GTDB lineage: Bacteria > Actinomycetota > Acidimicrobiia > Acidimicrobiales > Hopanoidiivorantaceae > Hopanoidiivorans > Hopanoidiivorans cymbastelae. The sequence continues at coordinate 24,123 of JAPYNY010000056.1, read as the reverse complement.
GTCCTTTTTGGAGGTCGGCATGCCGACCCCGGAAGCCGAGGAGTGGCGCTACAGCCCCATCGCTGATTTTTCTCTGGACAGCTGGCAGCCTGCCTTGACCAAGCCCGCTGCTACGGCCACCGAAACGGCCACCTCCACTGCCACCGCTGCCACGAGTGAATTCTTGTCGGAGGTAGTTCCCGACATGGTGGGCTTGGCGGTGTGTCTCAACGGTTGGTTAGTCTATTCGTGGCTCTCTCAGGAAGCTGAGGCTGCTGGGGTGAGGTTTGGTTTGGCTCAGGAGTTGCCCCCGATGGAAACCAATGGCGATATGTTCAGGCTGCTGACCGAGGCATTTGCACCAGAGCCACTTGAGTTGGTTGTGCCTGCGGGTCAAGTTTTGGATGGGGTTTTTGTGGTAGCTCACGACTTTACCGGATCCAACACGGCTACTTTCCCTTGGCTGACGGTGAATCTGGGTGAGAATTCGGAGGCCAAGGTGTTGGACTTCACAGGGCTGGACATAGCTGGGCAAGAGGCTCCTGCCCTTGTATCCGACCAGCAGGCAAACCCCGCCCCTGCCTCTGCCTCCGCCGTCATCTCCACCTCCACCTCCGACCCCGACCCTGTCTTCACCGCACCCCTTGTCAATCTTTCAGTCGGCAAAGCCGCCCGGCTCAAGTATCTCAACTTCCAGAATCTCCCACAGCAAGCCTGGCAAATCGCTTCTCAGGTAGCTGAGGTGGAATCCCAAGCCACGCTCGTCTCTTCCACCGTGGCATTGGGCGGCAGTTATGCCCGCCAGCGCACCGACACCCGTCTTATCGGCCGAGGCGCCACCGGCAATATCGCAACCCTGTCTTTTGCCGACAACACGCAGACCATAGATTTTCGCACCTTCCATTCACACATCGCCCAAGACACCTCCAGTCAACTGCTTTTCAAGGGGGCCATAGACGACGAAGCTCGGTCTATCTACACGGGTTTGATAAGGGTGGGTGCCCAGGCCCGCGGCACGAACGCCTTCCAAACCAACCGCAATCTCAAGCTCTCCGCCGACGCCTGGGCTGAGTCCGTGCCCAACTTGGAAATTGAAAACAACGACGTGGTCTGTTCGCACGCCTCCACAGTGGGGCCGGTTGAGGAAGAGCAGATGTTTTACTTGGAGAGCCGTGGCGTGCCGCCAGATGTGGCCGAGCGCCTGATTGTGGACGGATTTTTTGACGAGGTCTTGCGCAAGCTTTCGGTGCCCGAAGCAGTGCCGCTGGCGCGCCTGGCCCTGCACGAAAAACTGCCTTATGAGTTTGAAGACTAGTCCAGTTAGCCCCGCCAAGCTCAGCTGGAAACCATAATCGTATCAGTCATGACCCCGCCAGCCGACAAAACCGAGCCAACTTCCCAGCAGGGCTACATCACCCTTTGCCCTGCGGACGAATTACCCAGCGGCCAAGTCAAGCTCTTCGCGGCCGGTTCCCACCAAATTGCCCTAGCCCGCATCGGAGAAGATTTTTTCGCCATAGACGACGTCTGCAGCCACGGCCACTTTTCACTCTCGGAAGGGGAGCTGGACGAATTTGACTGCACGCTGGAATGCCCCAAGCACGGCAGCCTCTTCAACCTGCGCACGGGCGAGCCCGAAACCCTGCCAGCCACCGAACCCGTGGCGGTCTATCCAGTCCGTCTCCATGGCAGCGAAGTCCAAGTGGAGTTGCCCCGGCCATGACGCACCTGATAGTTGAAGATTTGTGGGCCGAAGCCAGCGGCACGGAGGTTCTGCGGGGGGTTACCCTGGAGGTCAAGGGCGGGCAGGTTCACGCCGTCATGGGCCCCAACGGTTCGGGCAAGTCCACGTTGGCGCATGTGCTGATGGGACGGCCGAATTACGAAGTCACCCGCGGGTCTATCACGCTGGACGGGCAGAACTTGGCAGGCATGTCAACTTATGAGCGAGCCCAGGCAGGTTTGTTCCTCGGCATGCAAGCCCCCATTGAAATCCCCGGCGTCAAACTCACCGACATGCTGGCGGCTTCCTACCAAGCAACTGGACGAGACACCGAGGCTTTGATGTCAGACTTGCTCACCGAAGCCGAGTTGGTGGAGTTGGACGCCAGCTTGCTCAAGCGGGATGTGAATGGCGACCTCTCAGGTGGCGAGAAGAAGCGCAGCGAAGCAGTCCAGTTGGCGGTGCTGCAACCCAGAGTTGCCGTGCTGGATGAAGTGGACTCAGGCTTGGACGTGGACGCGCTGCGAAGTATCAGCAAGCGCATTGAGCGAGCGACTCAAGAGCAGGTTCCCGCCCGGCAGTCAAACGGAGCGCAAACCCCAGCCGATGGTTTGGCGGTGCTGGCCATAACGCACTACAGCCGCCTGTTTGCCGAGTTGAAGCCCGATATAGTATCCGTGCTGGTGATGGGCCGCATCGTAACTTCCGGGGGGCTAGAGTTGGCTCACCAGATAGAAGCCAACGGCTTTGAGCAATGGGACACCCCAGACGAAGTAGGAGTCGGCATCCGGTTGGGCGGCTAGGGCTTGTTCCGCTCACTGCAAAAACACCGAATTAAGGAAATAAAAACCTTGTAATTCCTTAAAACCTACTTTTTTACAAATTACAGCATTTCTATTTTGCTATTTGGGTATAATTGGCGTATGTCTGAATCAGCGTTGCGTCGCATCATAGCCAGCCAGAAAGAAGAAATTGAACGGCGGTTACGCCAGCCCTACATTGAACGAGACGTCACCATTCCAATGCGTGACTATCCCATCATAAAAGTAATCATTGGTCCGCGTCGCTGTGGAAAGTCCACCTTGGCGACACATCTTCTGCAGTCTTTAGGTCACTACGGGTATGTCAATTTTGACGATGACCGCCGTCTGCTCCAGGTGGAAGACAGTCAAGAAATTGTGGATGCTATTAACGATGTATATGGCAGTCCCCGTTATTTGCTGCTGGATGAGATACAAAACTTCCCCAACTGGGAGTTGTTTGCCAATCGGCTCCATCGCAGTGGCTATCACCTGGTCATCACCGGGAGCAACTCTAATTTGCTGGCAGGAGAGTTGGCCACTCACCTCACCGGTAGGCATCTTCCTATCGTTCTTTTCCCATTCTCATTTGCAGAAATGCTAAAAAATTCAAGCGATACGCTTTCAGAGCCCGAAAAGGCCACAGCTTTGAAGCACTACCTGGAAAGAGGAGGGTACCCTGAATCGGTACTGCAAGGCACTGCTTCAGATGGTCTCTATTTTCAGCAGACTTACCTTTTTGCCCCTGCTGATGGCGGGTTCTATCTACAGTCGTTGTGGAACAGCGTCATATACAAAGATGTCGTGCAAAGGCACCGGATACGCTCGTCAAATGCTATGAACAGCATCGCGGCTCAACTTATCAATAATGTTGCAGCTGAATATTCATTAAAGAAACTTGCCAAATCCGCTCCTTGCAGCGAACCAACTGCTCTGAAATACATTGGATATCTTGAAGAAGCTTTTTTGCTTTTTTCGCTACAGCGTTTTTCATACAAAACACGAGAAAGAATGACATCAAACCAAAAAATCTATTGCATAGACAACGGCTTCATCACAGCTTGCGGTGACAGATTCATGCCTGAGGCAGGCAAGCTGGCAGAGAACGCGGTTGCCATTGCGCTGCACAGGCGAGCTAGGGAAGATGCCTGCAAGGTCTATTTTTGGAGAGGAGAAAGGCAGTGGGAAGTAGATTTTGTGGTGTCGCAAAATGAAGCTGTTACACACCTGATACAAGTTTGCTGGGATATGAGTGACTCCACAACTGCAGACCGCGAAGTCCGCTCCCTTATTAATGCAAGTCAAGAACTCAACTGCGACCGCCTTATAATCCTCACCGGCAACCCAGATGCACAAACACAAGAATTCACTTGGCGGGGCACCACGCGAGAGATCCAGACCATCCCACTATGGAGATGGCTGGAGCAACAAGACCCGCTTGAAGCCGACCAGCAACTCTGACTCTTCCCGCGTCTGCGCTTCCCGCGTCTAGGCTTCCCGCCTTTAGTGGAATGGGCGGGAATTGCCCAAATATGGTACTATCTGAAGTGTAAAAATATCAGACTACTAGTCTGCATAATGCGACTAATTTTCTAGAAATCCCAAAATAAGCCAGATTTTACGAATAAAAAGTAGCTATACTACTCTATAAGTAGAGTAATCGCCCAAAAACCCTATCATGAATTTCAAGAGTATCACAACAGAGCGGTTTCGTGAGATAATCCACGACCTCAATGCTTGGAAAACACGCTCCCAGGAACTGTACACAACCGACAAGGTCAAAGAGCGTTACCTCACTCGGATACTCCCTGCCTTGCTCCGCCAAGACCACCCGCAACTCTACCATCTCATTGTCGGTCCCCGCCGTTCAGGCAAGAGCACGGTTCTCTGGCAGACCATCCGCAACCTCCAACACAAGGGCATCCCAGAATCCCAGATTTTTTATCTTCAGATGGACCACCCAGATTTGAGGCATGAGTCGCTGGACGCCATAACTAGAGCGCTGTTTGAAATCACCCCCGAAACATCCCCAAAAAATCCTCTGTATCTCGTCATTGACGAAATCGCCACAGCCGCCGATTGGGGTGAATGGCTGAAAGTTTTCCACGATTCACGCAAACCCTTCCGAATTCTGGCATCCTCCAGTGGCGCAGCCGAAATCAGAGGAGGCAGCCGTGAAAGCGGGCCAGGCAGATGGGCAGAGCACTATCTCATGCCTTGCAATTTCGTGGAGTATGTGGAGTTCTCCCTGGGGGCGAATGCAGTTCCCAAATGGTGCCGCACGGGATATAAGTCTTTGCGCGAAAGACTGAAAGCCATACCAGCCAATGTCTTTGTGCCAGATGAGGTCAAGGAAGCCGTCAAAGCACAGATTTTATGGAGTGGGTATCCCGAAAATATTTACCCTTCCATTCCGATGTCCGATTCGGATGCAGTCTATGAGCGCACCAAACAAGCCCAGGAGTATCTCTATGACGTAGCCCAGAAAGTGATTTTCAGAGATATTGCGCTATCAAGCGGCATAAGAGACCTGCTGGCGCTTGAAGATATGCTGAACGCCACAGCTTCCAGAATGTCTGATCTGACAATGCCGGGCAAGATTGCCTCAAAGCTGGAAATCAAAGGCAAAACCGCCAAAGACTACATCTTCCACATGGAAAGGGCTTTGCTGTTGTTCCGATTGTCAAACTATTCCGATATGGACATGGGAGCAAAATCGCGCAGCCAAAAGTTTTGCTTTTACGACACCGCAATGGCAGGGGCACTGCGCCAAAGCGGAGTTTCTGTGTTGGAAATGGACAAACTGGGCAAAGCGTTTGAGAATTTTGCAGGTGCGGCACTGAAGGAGCTAGCTATGCAAAGCGGGAAGGCTTTGAACTATTGGAGGTTGGACAACACCTGGGAAGTAGATTTCATATTTGACCCTCATGGCGAAAGCCTGGCCTTTGAGGTCGGCAGCCAAAGCGAGCACAAAAAAGACGGCATGAAGAAGTTGCTGAAGGCCGAACCCCGCTTCGCCAACCAGGCCTATGTTGTCCAGACTGGCACGCCCTTGGTGCACCCAGAGATGACGAAGACAGGCATAGGCCGCATTTCGCTTCCTATTTTCTTGCTGGCTGTGGGGGCGCAAAGCACGCAAGAAGCACTTACAACCCAAGGCATTTCATTGAAGAACTATATCGTCAGCCAGCAGACAGCCAGTCTGTATCCCCAAGTGGGAGCGAACAAACCCCAGTTCTCTCCAGGCGATGTTGTGTTCCTGACAGATGTCGAAGCTGCCTCTGCGCTGGAGCAGGGGTTGGTGGAGGAAGGGTCTTCCATAGCTAGGAATGTCTGATTCCTTTTGCGCTGCTGTAAAAATGAAATTCAAGCTTTTCGGAGAATGATCAAAAGGAGAACCGACAATGGAACTGCTAAGTCAAGACGAGATTTCAGCCAGACTGGCTGAGTTGGGCGGCTGGGAGCAACAAGGCAACGCTCTGCACCGAGACTTTGAATTCAAGGACTTCACCGAGGCTTTTGGCTTCATGGCTCAGGTGGCTTGCATTTCTGAACGACTATTTCATCATCCAGAGTGGTCAAATGTGTGGAACAAGGTGTCCATCTCCATTACCAACCACTCAAAAGGTGGCATAACTGATCTGGATTTTGACTTTGCGAAGCGAGTGAATGCTGTGGCGGGAGACTAGCAGGATTCTTGGGTGAGCGCGCCGGCGAGCCAGCGCGTGAGTGAATGCTGTGGCGGTTGCGCAGGCGCCGGCTAGCAAATCCGCCGGCTACGGCTAGCAGACAGCTAGCAGGAGTCCAATTCGTCCAAGCTGTCGGTCAACACATTCCAACCTAGGGTGGCGCATTTGATGCGCACTGGGAATTTCATCACCCCTTGGAGTGCTTGAAGGTCGCCCAAAGACACCTCTTGGTTGGCACCAGTTTCCCCAGCCCCAACATCCTGCCCATTGGAATCAACATCGGGAATAGACAAAATATTCTTGAAAGCCTCGTTGATAGCTCTGGCCTCAGCAAACGTCTTGCCCATAATAGCGCACGACATCATAGACGCCGAAGCCTGACTGATGGAACACCCATTGCCTCCGATCTTCACATCGGCAATCACCCCCCCATCAGCCAAAAGGTAGAGCACCACGTCATCGCCGCAAAGCGGGTTGAAGCCTTCCCCCTTGTGCGCGGGCGGACACGGCAAGTCCCCTCGGTTGCGGGGGCTACGATAATGGTCAAGGATTATCTCGCGGTAAAGGTCTTCTAGTCCCGACATAACTTATTTCATCCTAGAAAATCTCACTAGCTTTGCTCAGGGCCTCGGCTAGACAATCAATATCTTCCCTGGTGTTGTAGAGATACAGCGAAGCCCGCGCCGTTGCCTGCGCTCCGAGATGCTTCATCAGAGGCTTGGCGCAGTGATGCCCCGCTCGCACGCACACTCCATACTGGTCAAGGATCTGAGACACATCGTGCGGGTGGATGTCGCGGTAGGCAAACGAAATGGAACCGCCCCGCGGCCCGTCAGCAGGCCCGTGAATGGCAATGTCGTCTCCAAACTTGTCCTTCAAGGTCTTTTGGGCATACGCCACCAAATCCTCCTCATAAGCAGCAATGGCTTCCATGCCGACACCAGACAGATAGTCCACCGCGGCCCCCAACCCCACCATCTCAGCGATCGGAGGTGTGCCAGCCTCAAACTTCCACGGCAGCGTGTTGGGCAAGAAGCCCTCGGTGGAGACATCCAGAATCATCTCCCCGCCGCCCAGGAACGGAGGCATCTCCTCCAGCAACTCCCGTCGCCCCCAGAGCACTCCGATGCCGGTCGGCCCGCACATCTTGTGCCCCGAAAAAGCCACAAAGTCAGCCCCCAGGCTGGCCACATCGCAGACTCGATTGGGCACGAACTGGCAGGCATCGCACACCACCACCGCCCCGCGCTCATGAGCTGCTTCGGCGATGGCAGACACCGGTGGCAGCGTCCCCAGCACGTTAGACATGGCTGAAATGGCCACCACCTTGACCCCTTCAAGCAGCTCATCCAGATTAGACAGGTCTAGCTGAAAATCATCGCCGACGGGAATCCAACGCAGCTCAAGGTTGCGCTCGGCCGACAAAATATGCCACGGCACGATGTTGGAGTGGTGCTCCAGCAGACTGAGCAGTACCGCATCCCCATTGGCTAGGTTGGTGCGCCCCCACGAATTCACCACCAGATTGAGCGCTTCGGTGGCGTTTTTGGTGAAGATGATCTCTTCGGTGTGCGCCGCGCCGATGAACCGCCGGACTTTCTGGCGGGCAAGTTCCGTCTGAGTGGTGGCTTGTTCGGCTATGAAATAGGCGCTGCGGTGGACGTTGGCGTTGTAGCGGTCGTAATAGTCAGACATGGCAGCTATGACCGAGTGCGGTTTTTGGGAAGTGGCAGCCGAATCCAGATAGACGATGGGTTGGCCGTTTATTTCTCTGGTGAGCAGGGGGAAGTCGGCTTTGAGCTTGGCTCCGTCCAGGGGTGCGGGAACAGGCGAGGCGGCGGGAGTGTGGGCGTCTGCCGCGGCGGTGTGGGCGTCTGCGGCCGCAGCAGCGTCGGTGGTCGTCATTCCATTACCTCCAGGCCTCATAGCCTTCTCGGTCTAGTTGCTCTGCCAGCGAAAGGTCGCCGCTGTCCACAATCTTGCCGTCCAGCAAAATATGCACAATATCGGGCTTGAGATAGCCCAACAACCGCTGAAAATGAGTTATCACCAGGCAACCCAGCTCAGGTCGATCAGCGGCAATCTCGCGCAAACCGTTGGACACCACCTTGAGAGCATCCACGTCCAACCCAGAGTCAGTTTCGTCCAGCACGGCAAACTCAGGTTCCAAAATAGCCAGCTGCAGCACCTCGTTGCGCTTCTTTTCGCCTCCTGAAAAACCCTCGTTCAGGTGCCGACTGGCAAATGAAGGGTCAATGTCAAGTTTGTCCATCCAGCGCAATATGGACATGCGCAAATCCAGCACCGAAAGTTGCTCACCCCGGCGGGCCGACAGTGCCTGGCGCAGAAAGTTCGTCACCGAAACCCCTGGGATTTCCTGAGGATATTGAAACGCCATGAACACACCGGCTTTGCTGCGCACGTCGGGACTCCAGTCGGTGATGTCTTCCCCCTTGAACAGCACCCGGCCAGCCGTTACACGATACTCAGGGCTGCCCAGCAACACCGACGCCAAGGTGGATTTGCCAGAGCCGTTCGGGCCCATGAGAGCGTGGATTTCGCCTGCGTTGACAGACAAGGTCAGCCCCTTGAGTATTTCCGTGCCGTCATCGGCTTCGGCGTGAAGGTTGTCGGTTTCAAACAGCGGGGTGGTCATGTGATGCGAGGCAAGGTGGAACGGGCAAAACCTACCAACCCCGGTCGGCCCACTCTTGCAGGTGAGGGCTTTCGCGTCCGATGGTGGTGTCGTCGCCATGTCCTGGGAGCACAACGGTCTCAGGGGCAAAACGCGAGAAAATCAACTTGTCCAGGCTCTCAATTATGGTCGGGAAATGTCCGCCCTCAAAGTTGGTCGCCCCCGGCCCACCAGGAAACAACGTATCGCCCGAAAATAGCAGCGGCGTGCCCTCCACCTGAAAACACATGGAGCCAGGCGTGTGCCCTGGCGTCAGCAAAGTATGCAGCCGCAGTCGGCCGACTTCAATGACCGACTCGTCATCAATGAACTGGTCGTAGGCGTTGTCCAGCATGTAGGCATCGGGCTCAGCCACATGCACGTCATAGCCCGCCTCCCGAATCTCAGGCACCGCGGCGATGTGGTCCCAGTGCCCGTGGGTTTCAATCACATGGCGTACGCCCAGAGCCCCACAAAGCTCCAGCAGCTTCTCGTGCTCGTTGGCGGCATCCACCAGCACGGCATCACCCGTCTGGCGGCAGCGCACCACAAACACGTTGTTGTCTATCGGCCCCACCACCACTTTGTGAACCTCCACCACAGAGTCCCGGTAGTAAAGCGTGGGGCCAGCCGCAGCCGACCGGCGCTCAGTGCCGTGCTGGGGCCAGCAATAGTGCTCAATGTTATAGTGCTCGGCCGTCTCATCGGGACTCAAGCCGTTGCCGGCCAGGTCTTCTCCGGCCAGGTCGCCCGCCGAAGCACCGCCGCTCGCCGAAGCAGCGCCGTCTGCAGCCACAGCAGAAGTTTTGTCGGTCATGTCTATCCTCGCAGGCTAATCTAGTTAAGTTGCTATACGCTTACTTATATTGTGCCAGATTTATACCCAAGCTAGACACGGTTGAGCCAGCCCCGCGCCCCTGCACCACCAGCGAGGCCCCAGCCAGCTGACGAAAGGACAGACTTGTGAATTTTGCATTCAGCGAAGAACAGGAAGAACTCAGACGCTTTGTGCGCCAGTTTTTGGAGGAAAAGTCGCCTGAGACGGCTGTGCGCGCATTGATGGCAACCGAAGCTGGCTACGACCCTGACGTGTGGCGTCAGATGGCCGAACAACTAGGCCTGCAGAGCCTCATCATCCCCGAGGAATATGGCGGGCAGGGGTTTGGCTACATCGAGCTGGTGGTGGTGCTGGAGGAGATGGGACGGGCTCTGCTGTGCGCCCCGTTTTTCTCCACGGTGGCGCTCGCCGCCAACGCCTTGCTGCACGGCGCCAACGAAGCCACCAAGCAGGGGATTCTGCCCCAAATCGCCTCAGGTGAAACCATCGCCACGCTAGCTTTCACCGAGGAGAACGGTCGCTGGGACAAACATGGCATCACTCTGGAAGCCACCCAGGACAGCACCGACCAGTGGCACCTGAGCGGCTCCAAGATGTTCGTGCTGGACGGGCACACAGCAGATGTGATTTTGGTGGTGGCCGACACGCCCCAGGGACTGAGCTTGTTCTGTTGCCAAGGCGATTCGGAAGGGCTGACCCGCACGCCGCTCTCCACCATGGATCAAACCCGCAAGCAAGCCAAGCTGGACTTTGACAACACGCCCTTGCATCTGGCGGGAGAGTTGGGCCGCGGCTGGGAGACTTTGGAGTTGGTCTTGGATTTGGCTGCCGTGGCGCTGGCGGCCGAACAGGTCGGAGGTGCGCAGTTGTGTCTGGAGACATCGGTGGAATACGCCAAGACCAGAATTCAGTTTGGGCGCCCTATCGGGAGCTTCCAAGCCATCAAGCACAAGTGCGCCGACATGTTAATGGAAGTGGAATCCGCAAAATCGGCAGCTTACTATGCCGGCTGGTGTGCGTCCGAACTGAACGAAGAGCTGCCTTCGGTGGCGAGTCTGGCCAAGGCTTACTGCTCGGAGGCTTATTTCCATGCCTCAGCTGAGAACATCCAAATCCACGGAGGCATCGGCTTTACCTGGGAGCACCCGGCTCACCTCTACTTCAAGCGAGCCAAGAGCAGCGAGCTTTTCCTGGGCGACCCGGCCTATCACCGCGAGTTGCTGGCTCAGCGGATCGGGATTTAGGCCTCGGAGGCTAAGTCCGCACCCAGCGCTCCGCACTTGCCCCCGCAACCCCCGTCCACTGTAACTCGCCCCGCTCCCACCAGAAGCTGAGTTGTTGTGGCATGGCTGGTGCTGATTTTTGGCGGCATATGCGTGGTAGGCATTGCCAGCTATGCCGTGTTTCGCACCTCAGCCCGTCTGTCTCACACTGAATCCTCGGCGCTGTATGACCTGTCTGACGGGGTTGAGTGGGTCATAAGCCGCCTGCCTGCCAGCGTTGCTGAGCACCTGACCGAAGACAACGTCTCCGCCCTGCTCCTGTGGCAGATTGAATCTCTGCGCCGGCGCGGGCTGGCAACTTTCGGGTCGCTGGATGCCGTTAGTTCCTCCGCTCAGCAGCAGACCGTTTTTTTGGATGAGGATGACTTGGTGGTGGAAGTGCTGAAGCGGGCCTGGGACGAAGGCTTGGACATAGACGAAGTGGATGTGGTGGTGGTGCTGGACATTCACACCGGCTACCTGCGCTCCATCGCAGCCATAGGCTCGGAGTTGAACGGCGAAGCAGGGTAATCTGAGCAGGGCAACCGAAGCAGGGTAATCTGAAATCAATGGCCAGTCTTCGTCAATTCCCCGACCACCGCTACATTGGCGACAAGCGCAATCAGACTGTCTATGACTTGGAAGGCGACGTGAGCCAAGATGTGCTGGCTGAGCTAGTAGCTTCGGAGCAGTTCATCTGCTTTGCGCCCGACACTTTGGCTGAAGCCAGAAATCGCGGCTATCGCTTGGCATAGCACCAGCTCGGGGCTGGGAACCGAAGCCGGGAACCGCAACCAAAGCCACAACCGCTGTTGATGCAGATGGCGCCAGCAAGCTCCGACAGTCCGCCAAGTTCACCCACGGCAGGCTCAACCACCACGTCTGAGGCATTCATTTCGGACGGCCTCACCTTGAGGGGGCACCTCAGTCTGCCTGAAGTGAATGAGGGGCTGTGGCTGCCGATGTTGCTGATTTGCCAAGACTTCCCGCACGGTCGCAAGGATTTTTCCTTTGTGGATACTGGCTTGGCGGAGTTCGTAGCCAGGGAGTTGGGTTGGGCCGCGTTTGCCTTCGGCTATAGGGGTTGCGGCGAGTCGGAGGGCGACTTTTCATTGGCGGGCTGGCAGCGTGATGTAGAAGCCGCAGTGAATTATCTCTGGGAGGAGCACTCAGAGGAAGTCTGGATTGTGGGTTTTGGCGTGGGCGCGACGCTGGGAATAAGCACCGCTGCTGACAACCTGCGAGTTCAAGGAGTGGCTGCAGTGTCAGCCTATGGTGACTTGAAAATGTGGAACCAAGACCCAGCCACACTAGACGCCAAGCTAGCGCAACTCAGGGGACGGGCCGCGCGAGCCAAGCGCGAGTTGGAGGAGAGCGGCCGCGCGAGTGGCGAACGGTGGCAGGCTGAGCCGGCTAGCGGCGAGCAGACGAAAGGAGGACGCCTCAAAAACGGGTTGGCAAAAGGCAAGCGAGCGAAAAACGACCCAGCAAAAAACGACCCAGCAAACAACAAGCCCCTGTCGTCAGCCGCTGTCGACATCAACGCTGTGGACGCTGCTAAAACGTTATCGCCCAGGCCTCTGCTGGTCATACACGGCCAAGACAATGAGATTGCCTCTCTGTTTGATGCCAGAGCTATTGCAGATGCTCACGGCTTGGCCAGTCTGCGAGTTTTGGAGGGGGGCGGTCACAACCTTAGGTATGACCCCCGCACGCTAGCTCTGCTGTTCAGTTGGCTGGACAGAAATCGCAGTTAGAACGGGGGAGGGGTGCGGTGGCGTGTGTGGGGGAGGGTGGCACTGGCCTTGCGCCCGCCACCTAGTCGGCTTTGCTTTTGCCCTTGGCTTTTTGTGCCTTTTTCCAGGCCCTGACCTCAGCCAGAGATTCAGGACTATAGATGTCGGCCACAGAGCGGGGTGTGTCGTCGGCAAAGGGGCCAGCCGCTGCTTCCCAGCCTTCGGGTTGAAAGCCAAAGCGCTTCGCCAGCACCGCCAGAAAAATCCGCGCCTTCTCCTTGCCAAATCCTGGCAAGGCAACCAGCCGATCCAGCACTTCAGCCCCATCCGCAGCAGTCGCCCAAACAGCCTCAGCGCTGCCATCGTAGTTTTCCATCAGATGCTGACAGAGCGCCTGGGCACGAGTTGCCATTGAGCCTGGGAATCTATGCAGTGCTGGCTTTTCCCTGAAGGCCGCCAACAGATTTTCCTCCGGCAGCGTGGCAATATGGTCGGCCTCCAGCTGGCCCCCTAGGCGATCTTTCAACTCCCAAGGAGATTTGAACGCCCGCTCCATCGGGATTTGCTGATCCAAAAGCATGCCCAACAGCAGTGCCAAAGGATCGGAGTTAATCAGCGAGTCGGCTTCTTCAATGCCAGTTACAGCTAGGGTTCCTGTGGTCATGTCATCCTCCTTATCTTGCGATTTTGCGATGTCTCGCTATTGCGAATTTATGCCTCTTGCGTGCCTTGCTCACGGTTGCTTGTTTTCCACCAGAGCCGGCCCGCACTCATACCAATAGGGATTAGTGCTTTCCGTGTCAATATCGTAGCGTTTGAGCGCATCGGCCACCACCGAAAAGTCCAGCTTGCCATCCCGGGCAAGACCAGTCAGCACTGCCACCACCACGTGGGCCGCGTCCACCTCAAAGAAGCGGCGCAGCGTCTGCCTAGTATCGCTTCGTCCGTAGCCATCGGTGCCTAGCACCAGCATCTGGCGCGGTGCCCAGCGGGCTATCTGGTCGGGCACCAAGGTCAGATAGTCGGAGGTAGCCACGATAGGCCCACGGCTGGTCTGCAGCTTTTGGGTGACTTGCGGGATGCGGGGTTCGGTTTCAGGGTGAAGTCGGTTCCAGCGCTCGGCGTCCAAAGCTTCCTCGCGCAACAGCTTGTAGGACGTGGCGCTCCACAACTCAGCCGACACGCCATAGTGCTGGGCCAACTCGCGCTGAGCTTCGCGGGCAGCCAGATGCGCTGGCCCGGAAAAAAGAATGGTTGCTCGCAGGCTGGCATCGGAATCGCCCAAGCCGCCGTCGGCCCCGCCGCCACCGCCGCTGCCATCATCGTCAGGCCCCCCAGACCAACGATACAGCCCGCTGGTGATGTCTGCGTCTGAAACATGGTCGGCCCGCACTGGCTGCTCGTAGTTTTCGTTGTAGATGGTGATGTAATAGAAGATGTCCTCGCCAAACTCCGCCCCGCTTTCGGGATACATCCGCTGAATGCCCTCGGTTACGATGGTGGCTAGCTCATAGGCAAAGGCAGGGTCATAAGCCTGACACGAAGGCACCGACGTAGCCAGGATATGGCTGTGTCCATCCTGATGCTGCAGCCCTTCGCCTGCCAAGGTGGTGCGCCCGGCGGTAGCTCCAAACAAAAAGCCTCTCGCCCGCGAATCGGCAGCCGACCAAATCAAATCCCCCACCCGCTGAAAGCCGAACATGGAATAAAACACATAGATCGGCAGCATGGCCACCCCCAGATTGACATAGCTGGTGCCAGCCGCAATCCACTCCGCCAGGCTCCCCGCCTCGGTGATGCCCTCCTCCATGATCTGTCCGTCCTTGTCTTCGGCATAAGACAGCAGCAGGTCGTGATCAACCGGCTCATACAGCTGACCCTTGGGGGCGTAAATCTTGAACTCCCGAAACAGCGAATCCATGCCGAAGGTGCGGGCTTCGTCAGCCACGATGGGCACCACCCTGGACCCGCAGTTTTTGTCTCGCATCAGCGTGCGCAGCATGGAGGTGAAGACCATAGTGGTGGAGACCTCCCGGCCGTCCGACCCATCATTGAATTCGGCAAAAATCTTCTCGTCTGGCAGCTTCATGGGCAAGCGAGTGGCCACGCGGCGGCTCGGCAAAAAGCCCTGCAAAGTCCGACGGCGCTCCAGCATGTAGGTGTATTCCTCGGAATCCTCGGCAAAGCGATAATAAGGCGGCTGGGCATCGTCCGCAAGGTCTTCCAGCGGGATGATCTCCTGTAGGTTGAGGCGGTCTCTGAGGTCAATCAGCTGCGGGGTGGTCATCTTTTTGATCTGATGCGTAGCGTTGCGCCCTTCAAAGCCCTCGCCCAGCGTCCATCCCTTGATGGTCTTGGCCAAAATGACGGTCGGTCGGCCCTCGGTTTCAGTAGCGGCGCGGTAGGCAGCGTAAATCTTGTAGTAGTCGTGGCCGCCGCGTGGCAGGCTGCGCAGGTGGTCATCGCTCAGGTGCGCCACCATCGCGCCCAGGCGGGGGTCGGGGCCGAAGAAGTGGTTGCGGATGTAGGTGCCTGTTTCGGTGGCGTAGCGCTGATAGGCGCCATCCACGGTGGTGTTCATCTTGTTGAGCAGCACTCCGTCCACATCGGCATTCAGCAACTCATCCCAGCGCGATCCCCAAATCACCTTGATGACGTTCCAGCCCGCGCCCCGAAAGATGCTTTCAAGCTCCTGGATGATCTTGCCGTTGCCTCGCACAGGGCCGTCCAGCCGCTGGAGGTTGCAGTTGATCACCCAGATGAGGTTGTCCAGCTGACTGCGCCCCGCCAAGGAGATGGCGCCTAGCGTTTCAGGCTCGTCAACTTCGCCGTCTCCCAGAAAGCACCAGATTTTGCTTTGACTGGTGTCGGTGATTCGGCGGTGATGCAAGTAGCGGTTGAAGCGGGCGTGATAGAGGGAGTTGATCGGGCCCAGCCCCATAGACACGGTGGGATACTCCCAGAAGTCGGGCATGAGACGGGGATGCGGATAGCTGGACAGACCATGGCCGCCGATTTCCATGCGGAAGTTGTTGAGCTGCAATTCGGTGAGGCGGCCTTCCAGGAAGGCTCTGGCGTAAATACCAGGCGAGTTGTGGCCCTGCATATAGACGTGGTCGCCGGGCTGCCCGTTTGCCTTGCCGCGGAAAAACCAGTTGAATCCCACTTCAAACAGCGAGGCCGAGGAGGCGAAGGTAGACAGGTGTCCGCCGATGCCTTCGGAGAGCTTGTTGGCTCTGATGACCATCGCGGCGGCATTCCAGCGAATCAGCCGGCGAATGCGGCGCTCGATGTCAACGTCGCCAGGGAAATCAGGCTGGTTTTCGGCAGGTATGGTGTTGATGTAGGGAGTGGTGACGGTGAGGGGGAAGCCAGTTTGGAGTTCGTGGGCTCTTTCCATGAGCCGACTGATGAGGAAGCGGGCACGCTCCTTGCCTGAGGCGGCTACCAAGGCATCCAGCGACTCCATCCACTCCTGTGTTTCCGTCGGGTCTGTATCAGGAAGTTGGTGTGTGTAGTGAGTAATCATTCAAATTTGATTTTAGAGCTGAGTGGGCTGATTTTAGAGTTGCGTTGGTGTGCGGCCGCGGCGTGTGCGCAGTCGTGGTGGACGGGTGGCGCGGCGCGGGTTGTATCAGGGGCGTAGTGAGGTGGTGCCTAACAGCCGAGGCAGGCACTGGCTAGCGGGGCCAGGAAGCGTCAATGGCTGCGGTTGCCTCTTCCACGGTAGCGATGCCCACCACTGCTCGGGTGCCTTCAGTCCAGAAAGAGCCTGAACCAACCTCTTCAGGCATCAAGTCTGAGGCATCAAGGCGCACAACGTCAGCTGTGATGAGTATCTTCAGCAGCGACTGCTCCAGCGGGGTGTAGTAGCTAAGGTTTTGATTGCGGGCCGCCGAGAGGAAGCCTGAAAAATGCCAGCTCAGGCGGGCTTTTTGAGTTTTTTGGCGCTCAGAAGCGTATTCGGACGTGGCCAAGTATTCCATCACGGCCCAAACTTCAGGACGGTCAGAAAAAGCTGCTGCAAAGGAGCCGTTTGCAAGCACGGGCCGGTCGCCTTTGACAGAGGGGAAATAGAACACGTCAACCGCACCTTCTGAGTTATCTGCATATGGTGTGTCCGCTGGCATGAAAAAGGGAAGGAAGGAACCCTGGCGGTGCATGAAACAATCTCCGTTGACTAACGAAACACCGCCAGTATAGAACGGAGTGTAAGCAATAGAGTCCGCCGAGCCGAAAACCGCTCCTCCGGTATTCCACAGGTCTAGAACCTCATTCCATGCTTGGCGCACCTCAGGTGAACTGAAAGCTAGGTCGCCCTCTGCCCAAGCGTCATAGTCCTCGGCTGTATTGAAACGCAGCATCAAGTCTTCCACCCAGTCGGTGAAAACCCAGCCAGTAGCGCCGTTCGATTCAATACCCACACACAAGGGAGTGTCCCCGTTGGCGATCATCTTATCTGCTAGGGCTTTGAATTCATCCCAGGTTTGAGGGACTTCATAGCCGTTGGCTTCAAAACGGGCGGGCTGATACCAAACTAATGATTTGATCTCAGCCTTGACGGGCACGGCATACTGCTCGCCATCTACGACACTGAACTCATTCCAAGCTGCCGGCCAGTTGGCTTCAGCCGTGGCTTTGACATTGTCAGGCAGTGGCAGGAGGTGCCCGTCTCGGAAAAACCCAGCTAGCTGACTTAGCTGTGTGAAAAGCACGATGTCAGGAGGATTTCCATTTACAACCTTGTCATTGACCCGGTCAAACAAGTCAAAGGCGCCGTCATATTCAATTTTGATGCCAGTTCTAGTTCCGAAAATGTTTAGCGCATCCTGTAAAGCACCTGCCTCTTCGTCTGAAATCTCACCGCCTAAGACAGTAACCGTGGTGCCCGCCAAGTCGACTTTTTCTGGAACTTCTGGAACTGTAGTGGTGGTAGATGGCGGAGAGGGAGTCGTAGTGGTGGTTGTGACAGGAGGCTCAGATGTTTGCAGCGGTTGAAGAACTGCCAGCACCACCGAAACATCGGCGCTTATTTTGCTCAAAGCATCGACTGGCATGCTCAACACATTGGCCGAGTCTTGAAATGCCACCGAGTATTCGCAACTTGCGTCGGCCCCAGATGGACGATCGATCAACCTGGCAGGTGGCTTGCCCTCAGCCTGAGACGCTGAACCTCTGTCATCCACCACAAGTCTGGTGGAGTAAGATGACGTGCATTCGTCACTAGAGCCAGGCACTCGTTGGAATTTGACCTCAAATTCTTGCCCGGAATAGTCGTTGATGCCATCTTCGTCTTCATCCACATCGGGAATCGTAAGCGTAATGACCGGAGTAAAAGTGGAATCTGAATCTTCGTTTGTATCCAAGGCTATGACTATGAGCACAACTCCTGCAATCAAGGCCATGACAATAAGGCCGATTGGCAGCAACTTCTTGTTTTGAAATATGTCCCGCCATCTTCGGCCCCGATCTTGGGAAGCAGCATTGTTTGACGTCAGTTCGTCTGATGTTTGTTCCATGAATATAAAAAGAAGTTGCCCCTAAACGTAAATATATCAGATGGCACTAGTGGGGTCACAGACGTGGTTAGCGGGGCCAAGAAGCGTCAATGGCGGCGGTCGCCTCTTCAACAGAGCTATCACCGTTTACTGCACTTGTTCCTTCCGTCCAGAAGGTGCCTGCACTAACATCCAGAGGCATCAAGTCTGAAGCATCGAAACGCGCTACGTCAGCTGTAGTAAGGATTTCTATGATTGAACGTTCCAGCGGGGAGTAGTAGTTCAGATCTTGATTCTTAGCCGCCGAGAGGAAGCCTGACATCTGGTTGCCAGTGCGGGCTTTTAGAGATTTTTGGCGTTCGGAAGCGTATTCAGATGTGGCCAAGTATTCCATCACGGCCCAGACCTCTGGTCGGTCGGCAAAGGCGGCTGCCATCGTGCCGGCTATAAGGATTGGGTGGTCACCTCTGACGGAGGGAAAATAGAACACGTCAACTGCATTTTCTGAGTCATCCGCAAATGGTGTGCCTACTGGCATGGAGGCGGAGAAGAAGGAAGCTTGGCGGTGCATGAAGCAATCTCCATTGATTAGCGGGTCGGCATTGGCATAGAACGGGGTGGAAGCAATGGAGCCTTCAGCAGCAAAAACTGCTCCTTCAGTGTTCCATAGGTCTAGAACCTCATTCCATGCTTGGCGCACCTCAGGCGAACTGAAAGCCAAGTCGCCGGCTATCCAGGAGTCATAGTCGTCGGTGGTGTGGAAACGCAGCATCAAGTCTTCCACCCAGTCGGTAAACACCCAGCCAGTAGCAAAATCCGACTCAATGCCCACACACAAAGGAGTGTCCCCGTTGGCGATCATCTCATCAACCAGGGCTTTGAATTCGTCCCAGGTTTGGGGGACTTCATAGCCGTTGGCTTCAAAACGGGCTGGCTGATACCAAACTAATGATTTGATGTCAGCCTTGGTGGGCACGGCATACTGCACACCATCCACAAAGCCCAATTCATTCCAAGCTGCTGACCAGTTGGCTTCAGCCGTGGCCTTGACATTATCAGGCAACGGCAAGATATACCCATCGCTTACAAAGTCAGCGAATCTAAGAGGATTTACGAACATCGCAATATCAGGAGGATTACCAGCTATGACCTGAGCGGTGATCTGCTCAAAGAAGTCACCGACACCATAATACTGAATATCAATACCAGTCCTGTTGCCAAAAACGTCTAGCGCATCCTGCAGAGAACCTGGCTCTTCGACCAAATCTCTAGGGCCAAGGACAGTAACTGTTGTGCCTGCCTGGTCAACATTGTCTGGTGTGGTGTTTGAAGATAGTGCGGTAGAGGTGGTTGCAGGCGGCGGTGCTGTGGTAATTGAAGGCGCAATCGTGGTAGTTGTAGTTGTGACAGGAGGCTCAGATGCTCGCAATGGCTGAAAAGCTGCCCTTACCACTGGCGCATCAGAGTTTATCCTGTGTGAAGTATCAGGTGGCACAAACAGCACTTCGTTCGGATCTTCAAATTCCACTGAATATTCGCATTTCGTGGCAGTTTCAAATGGACGATCTATCAAGCTCGCGACCGACTTGTCCGTAGCTAGGAATACTGCATCTTCACCATCAACTGCCAAAGACAAGGGTGTGCCCACCGGCCGGGAAGCGAAGCTAGATTTCATAGAGACTGAACCTGCATCATCAACTTCAAGCACCGCAATCTCAATATTGCACCCATCTGGGAAATCCAAGACGGGATCAAAAAGCATAAGCAATGGCTTTCCGGAGTAGTCGTTGATTCCGTCTCCGTTATCATCCACCTGTGGAACAGAGACCCTGACTATAGGTTGGAAGGTTGTTACCGGTTCATAAGCAGCTGCAACAACTGGAGTCCCGGCATTGATACCTGGTGTAAAACCAGGATACAAGCCCAAACCACCTGCTGGATTGGATAATAGCACTAGGTACTGGCATCTTTCTTCCGTTCCAAATGGACGATCAATCAACCTGATGGGAAGTTCGCTTTCAGCCAAGGACACCGAACCCTCATCGTCAACTTCCAACAGAGCAGAGCGGGAATGGCACCCGGCATCAGGAGAAGCGCTCCCTACAAAGTCAATGTTGAATTGCTGTCCGGAGTAGTCGTTGATTCCGTCCTCGTCATCATCTGCTTCAGGAACGATAATAACTACTTTCGGTTCAAAGACTATCGCCGGTTTGTAATCAGCTACGGCCTCAGGAGAGTCAGCATTAATCTGCCTATTGGCACCGGACTGCAAACCAAGAACCCCCACCAAGCTTGGAAACTCTGCAAAATAATCACATCTTGTACCCGCTACGACAGAATGTTGCATCAACCTGACAGAAGGCCTGGCTTGTGTTACTGAACCTCTACGGTCAACAACGAGCCTCGCTGAGTCAGATGAGGTGCATTTGTTGCCAGAACCCAATAGCCGCCGGAATTTGACTTCAAATTCTTGTCCGAAGTAGTCATTGATTCCGTCCTCATTTTCATCTACATCGGGAACCGTGATAGAGATAACCGGAGCAAAAGTGAAAGCTGCATCTTGGTTTGCGTCCTTTGCGCCCAGAGCTATGATTGTCAACACAACTCCTAGGATCAGAGCTATGAAAATGAGGCTGGATAGCAGCAGCTTCTTGTTTTGACGCATACCCCACCAATACGGCCCCCATCCCTGCGGGGCAGAATTTGGGGCGGTATTGCTTGGCGTCAATTCATCTGCTGTTGGTCTCATAGGTTCACTTCGCCAGCAGCCCAGCCTGGTTGTGGGTTATGGCCAGGGTATGGTGATGGGTGTTGGGTTTGTGTTGTAGATGAGGAGTGTGTCTCCGGGGTTGATGGTGTCGAACCAGGGGGTGTCTATTGATGCCAGTGGTTGTCGGCCTGGGAGGTTGTAGTTCCATTGTTGGGTCTGGACGTTCCAGCGCAGTATCAGGGGGATGAACTCTGCTTGGCCCTGCAGCAGTTCGGTGATCAGTCGCGGGGTTTGTCCGGTGTATATTTGCAGTGAGTATCGGGTGGGTAGTGTGATTGTGCCGGTTGGCTGTGGCGGGTTCAGCAACGTGGCCGGGGTGTAGGCTACCCTTTGTGGGACGGGTGAGTAGGCCATGATGATGTCGCCGTTGGTGAGGCTGTCAAGTCCTTGGTTGCCGCCGCGAACTGTCCAGCCAGCCCAAGTTTGTGCCTGAGCATCCCAGATCCATAGGCTGGTTATGGCATTGCTGAGGGCTTGTGCGTGGGCCTGTGGTGTGGTGCCGGTGGGTCCGTTGAACGGCAGCGTTACCCAGCCCGCCGGCAAAATCACCTGTCCGGGCACAGAACCCGGCAGTCCGCTGATTGCCAGTTGTTGTGGGGTGCAGTCGTATCGTAGCGTCACGCTGATTGTGCTGGTCGTGTCGTCGCGGGCGGCTTCTGTGAACACTTTGCCGGTTTCGTCTCGGCGGGCGTCTAGGGCGACGCAGCTTTGCGGGGCTGATATTTCAGTTGCCCGCACCACGCAGTCAACCCTTTCTCCCTCAACCAGCACGTAGGCCGGCAGGGTGTAGGAAGCGGCGGGGTTGAGGGTCAATGAGCCGGGGCCGATAGCGTAGCTTGTGCCTGGGGCGGCTTTGATCCCGTAGGACACTCCTGCCGCGGCTGGCACCCCGCCGAACAAGGCCGTGTCTGCGCCGCAGACGCCGGGCACGTTTACGTGCACCTCGAAAAGCTCGCCAAATCCGAACGAACTGCCGTCAGGCACCGATGTCTGCACAGCTACCCGCACTGGTGTGTGCTGGAGTTTGTATCTGAAAGTCGTAATGAATTCTGAGGCGTTGCTGCCGTCCAGTTCCCTGACAGCTTCTTCGCCTGCTGCCAGCATCAAAATAGCTGACCCTGCCTGGGCGGCCAAACGGTAAGAGCAGGCATCCGAAGCGCCTTCGGGGACTCTGACCAGGGTAACCACGGCAGGTTCTGGCTCGGATGCTTCGAACTCGGTGCGGGCTGTGCACTCCGGGTTCTGCGTGCCGTTCAGCGGCTCAACCGCAAACGCAACCGTCTCTGTGCCGAACAGGTTTCGGTTTACCGAGTCTGCGAGTCGTACATTCACAATCAGGTCAATATCAGGCCCAGGAGCCGGCGGCAACATCACCAACGGCGCCGGCTGTTGCATTGGCGGTGGTTGAGGCTGTGGGTCTGGTTCTTCCGGTGGCTCCGTTGGAGGGTCTGGCGGAGTCTCATCGACAACGGCATAAGTTGCCGAAGCGCTGGCAGAGCCGGGAGCGACCACGGCGGTGGCGCCTGTCTGCAGGCTCAAAGAACCCACCCTGGCCGGGAACGATACCGCATAGCGGCAATCCGCACCAGCGCCCCGAGCTCGACCGACCAGGGTGACGGTGGTGGCGGTGGATTGTCCGTTGTCGCCGATGGTAACAGTTGCGGTAGCGGTTTGGGTGCAGCCGGCGTCAGCCCCTACAACGGGGGTGAAGGTCACGTCAAACTCAGTTCCCGTGTAGTCGTTGATGCCGGCAGTGTTGTCGTCTGTCTGCGGAACATTGATCGCAACCGTCGGGGTGAAGCTGCTGGCAGCCACAACGTAAGCAGCGGTGGCGGTCGCAGCAGTAGAGCTGACAGCAGCGGTGGAGCCAGCCTGCAACACCAGACCTGCAGCGGAACTTGGAAACCTGACGTCATATCGGCAGCGGCCGGTGACCCCAGTGGGCCGATCAACCAACGAAGCAGGGGTGGCCACAGAACCGCCGTCGTTGGCGATGGTAGCGGTGGCGGTGGCCGACTCGGTGCAGCCGGCGTTGGCTCCCGACACACGAGTGAAGGTCACTTCGAACTCGGTGCCAGCATAATCATTCACACCCGGCGTGTTGTCTTGCGTCTGTGGCACCACGATAGTAACCGTCGGGGTGAAGCTGGCGGCGGGTGCGAAGTAAGTAGCTGCGGCTGCGAGGGCTGTGGCGCTGACCATAGCGGTGGAGCCGGCTTGCAACACCAATCCCGCAACCGTGGGGAACCCGACATCATACACACACCGCGTAGCAACCCCCGTAGGTCGATCCACTAGGGTGATGGTGGTGGCGGTGGATTGGCCGTTATCGCCGATGGTGGCCGTGGAGGTGGCCGTCTCGGTGCAGTCGGCGTTGGCTCCGGTGACGCGGGTGAAGGTCACGTCAAACTCAGTTCCGGAATAATCGTTTGTTCCAGGAGTGTCGTCTTGGATGTCAGGCACCGTAATAGTGATGGTGGGTGAAAAACTGGAATCGGCTGTGAAGTAAGTGGCCATGGCAGCAGCAGCGGTGGCGCTGACGGTAGGGGAACTGGTCTGCAAAGTAAGATCGCCTACCGAAGTGGGGAACATGACGTCATATTGGCAGCGAGCGGTTATGCCGGTGGGCCGATCCACCAGGGTGACATCGGTGGCGGTGGATTGGCCATCATCGCCGATGGTGGCCGTCGCTGTGGCAGTCTCGGTGCAGCCTGCGTTGGCTCCTGTGACGCGGGTGAAGGTGACGTCAAAGGTGGTGCCGGTGTAGTCGTTGGTGCCAGGAGCGTTGTCCTGCGTTTGCGGCACGTTGACAGTAATCGTCGGGGTGAAGCTGGAAGTAGGCGCGAAGTAAGTAGCCGAAGCAGCCAGAGAGGTGGCACTGACCGTAGCTGTAGCACCGGCTTGCAGCACCAGTCCGGGGGTGGTGGGGAAGGCTACGTCGTATTGGCAGCGTGCGGTGATGCCGGTGGGCCGGTCCACCAGGGTGATGGTGGTGGCGGTGGATTGGCCGTTGTCGCCGATAGTGGCTGTGGATGTGGCAGTTTCGGTGCAGCCGGCGTTGGCTCCTGTGACGCGGGTGAAGGTGACGTCAAAGGTGGTGCCGGTGTAGTCGTTGGTGCCAGCCACATTGTCGTCTGTTTGCGGGACGTTGATG
>JAPYNY010000055.1 GCA_028283145.1 Candidatus Hopanoidivorans cymbastelae | reverse complement strand
CCTTCCACCGTATCGCCTTGAGACAGCCCTTCCAATACCTCTCTGGTTGTCTCTCGGCGCCTGGCCCAAACCGCAGCATTGTGGGAAACTATGAATTTATTCTTCTTCTGGTTGACTTCAATGACCTTGCAGGGGATGGTGTACCCCACCAAGGCTTCCAGGATGGTCTCTTTTTCGAGTTCCCTGGCTTCAGGCTGAGTGCTGGCCGGCGGCACAGGTGGTAGCTCGGCGGCGGAGGCTTCGGCGGCGCTTGGCATCTCTTCGGCAGCGACAGGCGCCTCGGCTTTTGACTCCTCAGCTGCCAACTCCTCAATAGCCGGGGCTTTGGTTTTGTGCTCTTCCTCGGCGTCGGTGGCCAGCCGCTCAGCCACATCGCTTGGCAACTCAGTCAACATCAGCAACGACAGCGGCAGAAACCCGCGGACTTCGTCTATCAGCACCGCAAGCCCACCTTTGACAACCTGAGCTACCCTGACTTCAATCACCTCACCGGAGCTTTCAGCTTCCATTATCTTCTGCCAAGCCCGTTGTGAGCGAGCCCAAATGCGTGACAGCACCACGCGTTTGTGATGGTCTTCCCGAATCAAGACAGCCGCTTCTAGTTCATCGCCCTCATTGAGTTCCTCTGTGAGGTCAATCATTAGCCCAGAGGTATAGTGCCTGCAGCTCAACACCCCGACTGCCCCATCGCCCAGATCCAGCTCAGCCTCCTGGGACGATAGCGAAGTCACCCTTCCTGTGAGAATATTGCCACCCTGAAAGCGATCTGGCGGAGCCGCTGCGTCTTGGGGGGCAAGCGTGTCTGGCTGCGTAGCTGTGTCAGTCATAAATATATATTATAGCACCAGCCCAGATGGAATGCTAGGGCTACGCAGCCCACAAGGGTAAAATGCTGTTTATGCCCCTTGGTTTTTTGCCTTTCACCTGCCCTGATTTCTATGACTGACCCGCTTGCTCACCTGAACCCCCAGCAACGAGAGGCAGTAACTTATGCCGGCGGGCCGCTGTTGGTGGTGGCAGGAGCAGGCTCAGGCAAGACCAGGGTCATCACCCATCGGATTGCCCATCTGATTGCGCAGCGGCACGTGCCCCACTACGCCATCTTGGCCATCACCTTCACCAATAAGGCTGCCAGAGAGATGAAGACTAGAGCAGCCGACCTGTTGGAAGGCAGTCTCACCCCGGAGGAGATCAGTGAAATGTGGGTTTCCACCTTTCACTCGGCTTGCACTAGAATCCTCCACCGCCATGCCGACTTGCTGGATTACCCAGACCGATTTACCATCTACGACACTGCGGACTCCACTAGGACTATAAAAACGGTCATGCAAGACTTGGGGTTGGACACGAAACGTCTGCCTCCCAAATTCTTTCGGGACCAAATCAGCAAAGCCAAAAACGATCTGCTGTCTCCCGAACAACTGAAAGACCAAGCCGAGGAGAGAGACATCCACGACCCTGAGCAGACCTTTCAAATTTTCCAAAACTACCAAAGGGTTTTGCGAGACTGCGGGGCTATGGACTTTGACGATCTTTTGGTTCAAACGGATACTTTATTGGCGCAACATCCTGAAGTCTTGAGCCAATACCAGCGAAGGTTTCAGCATGTTTTGATTGACGAATACCAGGACACCAACAAGGCTCAAAACAGCATTGTCTTGCGCCTGTGCCAACCCGATGGCGGCAATCTCTGCGCTGTGGGCGATGCCGACCAGTCCATATACCGATTCAGAGGGGCCAAAATAGGCAACATTCGCCAACTTGAAACAACTCTGCCAAAAATCAAAATCGTCCTGCTGGAAGAAAACTATCGCTCCACGGAAAATATTTTAAATTCGGCCAATAATATCATAAAGCATAATCCGTACCGGTTTGAGCGAACCCTGTGTCCCAATAAACAGCCTACACCTGAGGACGAAAAAGTGACCGTTTTTCAAGCTCGCGACGGGCGCTCAGAAGCTTATTGGGTGGCTGAACAGATTCATAAAATCCACAGACAAAATCCCCACTTGAGTTGGAGCGATTTTGCCGTCTTATACCGCACCAACGCGCAGAGCGCACAATTTGAGCAAGCTTTCACCCAAGACGACATTCCCTACAAGGTGGTGGGAGGTATAGGTTTTTTTGAACGCAGGGAAGTTCGGGATGCCTTGGCCTACATTCGGGCGGTAGCCAACCCGCGTGACGTCCAAAGCATCAGCCGTATCATCAACCAGCCCCCAAAAGGCATTGGGGCCAAGACTATCGCCAAGCTGACTAGCTTTGCAGCTAACCGAGACATTCCACTGGGCCAAGCCCTGACCCAAGCCAGCCAAGCTGGTGTATCGGCCAAGGCGAGGGCGGGCATTTCGGAATTCGTGGAGCTTTGCCAAACAGCCGAAGCCAATTTTGAATTCGGCCCCGAATATGTGCTGGAGCAGTTGCTTGAACAAAGCGGATATTTGCCGAATTTGCGTCAGCAAAAGGAGCAGGAGCTTGAAGATCTTCCGTTTTCGCCAGCGGCTGGCAAGATTGACAATCTCCATCGCCTGCTCTCCTTGGCCCGCGACTATGAAACCGTGGCTGATTTCGCGGATTACGCCGCCTTGGTAACACGGGTGGATGAGACCTTGGATGAAATCATTTCCGGGAGCAGTTTCGGCAGAGATGACAAGGTATCGCTGATGACGGTGCATGGGGCTAAAGGGTTGGAGTTTTCAGTGGTATTTGTGGCGGGAATGGAAGAAGGCATCTTCCCGCACAAGAACTCAATGGGAGACCCCGAAGATTTAGAGGAGGAACGCCGCCTGGCTTACGTTGCCATCACGCGAGCCAAGGAGCAGTTGTTTTTAACTCATGCTCATGCGCGCAAGCTATATAGCGAAGTAGATTGCAACCCGCCCAGTGGTTTTATTGAGGAAGTTGCCAACAATTTCTATCGCCAAGACAGCAATTTCATCCAGTTTTTAAATGAGCGCAACGGCGGACAGAGTTCAAATATTGATTCTGTCTGGGACGACATAAAGCAGACCAACAGCCACTTTGACTCGATTTCTGATGCCGAAGCACCCCTTTACCCCACTGCTGACCTTGGCCAAAATGGTGAGTCCCACAGTTCCTTCAGCGCGGGTGAGTCATACTCAGTCAACGATGAAATTGAGCACAAGCGCTGGGGCAAGGGTGTGGTGCTGGAAGTCAAAGGCCAGGGCATTTCCGAAGAGATCATCGTGGACTTTCCCAAAGCCGGGAAAAAGCATCTGCTGGTGTCGGCTGCCCCGATTTCCAAGGTTGCTCCAGATTAGCTGTCTGGCTGGGGTTCAAGGCTGACAAACCTCACCGCCACCCGGCCTTGCGGGTCAACCCGCACAAAATACTGCCGCAAGCCTGCGCCGTTGGCTTCCACGATGCCCACCCCAGCACACTCTTCATCTTGGTTCTCTAGCGGGGGCCTATCTTGCGGAGGCTCAAACCACCTAGCTTCGGCATTCCACACCAAAACGCAGTCTGTGCCCGACCAAGTCGCATCAAAGGCAAACCAGTTGCGCCTAGGGTCTTCGCCTAAGTGTTGAAGATAGAAATCTCTGGCTCCACGTGCCAAACCTGGAAACAAAATAGGGCCCTCTTCCTCTATTTCTTCGCTCAGTCGCAGATGGTCGCCCAAGCTGATTTCGTTGTCACCAAGGTTGGACTCCACCGAACCCTGCTCTGCCAGCTGGATAATGCCATAGCCGGCTCCAGCGGCAGCAATCACAGCTATGACCCCCAACAACAGCCCCCGGTACTTTCTGATAGAGTTTTTCCACTTCACAGATACAAAATTCTAACCATTCTCAGAGTTTGTTCAAGGGTTGGCTTCAAGTCCCTGAAATCGCAACTCTGCAGCCGCATCATAACAAGCCGTTTAAAATCTTGCATGACATATATTATTGCGATATTCTTGAAATCATAATTGTCAATACCATTTTAAGTGCCCAAGGCATCGGCAAGCTGAAATGCTCTTTAGAGATGATGCGAACTGCTGACTGGGGCGATAACGATACTCTCTACGGAGGCACGGACGACGATGAACAATACGGTTGAAGTGGCAGCGACGCCACCTAGGGATAACAAGGAACCGACGAATTGCGCAGATGTCATCTACCGTGAGCGAGGAACCGACATGATCATCGGCGCAACGTTTGAGGACCTTGTGATTTTCCAGTCATAGAAAGAGCATCTTAATGGTGAATTCGATTGTTCGTGTTATTGCAGCAGTTTTTGCGGCTCTGTGTCTGGCAGCTTTTTCGTGCTCAACGAATTTCAGTTCATCACCTCTTCCACCTGAAACTGGTCCGCTGCCTTTGAGTGATTGTCCCACCCAATCGCTGGAAATAAGTGACAATTCGGGTTTAGTGGATTGGTTTTCGGGGCAGGTAGAGGTGCCTTATGATGATGATATTTCAGGCATCAGGCTGGTGGAGTTAAATCCAGTGTACTCAATCCCAGGAGATGCTGATTTGAATTTCTTCAAGATCGGGGGCTGGGATTTAGAGTTTATTTTGGAACTGAGAAACAGCACCGGTGCCTGTGTCCTAAGCAAGCCATTTCTAATAAGCGATGACAGATTTGAATATAGGAGATGGCAGTCTGAGTTTGAACCGTTCATAGAGTTTTTCAGCACTAGGGTGGCTAGCCCGCCTGATTATACCAGTTTTGCTATCAAGTTAGGCAACAGGGAGCTAGCCGTGGCTGAGCGGTCTGCTCATGCCCCGACAATTGAGATTCAAGGCATTCCTCAAGACCGAGTCTTTGAAGAAAATGAGCCGGTGAGTATTTCATGGGTTGGACACGACCAAGACGGAGACCAGTTGACTTACAGGGTTTTCAGGTCGCACGAAGCGGGAGGTGTTTGGTATGAAAGAACTAGTTCAGATTTTGAGGGCACCCAATGGAATTTCTTTAATTTCAAGACTGCTGATGACGCCAGGGTAGCTGTTGCCGTGTCGGACGGAACCCGTTCAACATTCTCTATAGCACCTGCGTTCAGGGTGAGTGAACACGACCCTGAGGTGAAGATTGTCAGACCCGTTGCCGGTACCGTATATTATGAGCAACAGCAAATCCCGCTGAGGGCATCAAGCAGGGACTATGATTGGAGTTCCATAGATCGTGATGCGTATGTGTGGAGCAGCAGTATAGACGGGCATCTGGGAATCGGCAAAAGCATTGGCGTGACAGCAGATCAACTCACCCTAGGGGGCCACATTATTACAGTTATCGCAACAGACGAAACAGGTCGAACAGGCACTGATTCCATACCTGTCACAATACAAGCCACACAACAAAATGCAGAACCAGGTATCATGCACAGATTCTCAGGAGTGGTGCGAGTGCCTAGAAATTCAGACGATATCACAGTCATCACTTTGTTGGAGTTGGATTCGGTATATTCGCTTCCCAAAAAAACAAGATCTGCTAGAGAAATTTATAGACCACAGGATTTTGGGTTTGAATTGGAACTCAGAAACAGCACCGGTGCCAGCATCCGCAACATACCATTCAACATAAGCACTGTTCCGTCTCATGCAGATCCTTCGCTTATTTCCGGAGACTACTTTCCAGTCACGGAATCTTTTGAGGTCAAGGTGCCCGACCCGCCTAAATATGCCAGTTTTGCGATCAAAGCAGGCAGCAGAGAACTAGCCGTCATAGAGCGGTCAGCTCATACCCCGACAGTCACCATTGAAGATATTTCTGAAGGCCAAGTTTTTAAGGAAAATGAGCCGTTTAGCATCTCATGGCAAGGACACGACCAAGACGGCGACACCCTGACCTACAGAATCTTCAAATCATATGACGCAGGACAAACCTGGCTAGAAGACACCAACATCTACTATGACCTGGAAGCAACACAATGGGACTACATCAGATTCCAAGCGACCGACCAAGCCAGAATCGCGGTAGCAGCATCAGATGGAATCCGCTCAACATTTGCCATGACACCCATCTTCCAAGTAAAACCATAACTCTTGGCAACCATCCCATAGAAAATTTCAATGATTAATTCGATTATTCGTGTCGTTGTAGCAGTTTTTGTAATTCTGCTTCTGGCAGCTTTTTCGTGCTCAACGAATTTTAGTTCGGCGACTCTTCCGCCTGAGACAAGTTCATTGTCTACCAGTGATTGCCCGGACCAACAGTCGGAAGATGACGATGATTTTTATCGGGAGCATGTTTTTGAGCGGGAGGACTGGTTCAGGGGTCGAGTGGAGGTGCCTGCCGATGAGGATGTGTCAGGTATCAGATTGGTGGAGTTGAATCCGGTGTATTCACTTCCGGATAACACAAATTTGAATTTCTATTTTTCTGGTGATGCTGATCTAAGTTTGGGGCTTGTTTTGCAGTTACGGAATCACACAGGCACCTGCGTGCTGAGCAAGCCGCTATACGCAAGCAAGACCAGAACTTATACAATGTATGACATACCAAGGTTTTTAAGCAGCCTTGGTCCGGTTGTTGAAATATTCAGCACTAAAGTGGCGGACCCGCCTGATTATGCCAGTTTCGCTATCAAGGCAGGCGACAAGGAGTTGGCTGTGGTGCAACTTTCAGAACATGCTCCGACAGTTGCTTTTCCCAGTTTTTCTGAGGGTCAGGTGTTTGAAGATCAGGTAAGTATTTCATGGACCGGCCACGACCAAGACGGAGACGAGTTGGCTTACAAGGTGTTCAGGTCATACGGCCCGGGAGGTTATTGGCATGAAAGAACCATCACCGACTACAAAGGCACACAATGGGATTTCCTAGATTTCAGAGCAGATCGCGACGACAGAGTCGCAATCGCCGTGTCAGATGGAACCCGCTCGACATTTGCTGTAACGCCGGTGTTCCAAGTAGCTGAACGCAACCCTGAAGTGACCATTGTCAGCCCTGTGTCAGGTACAACATATTATGGGCAACAAGAATTCAGATTGTGGGCCACAAGTAGCGACGCGGACAAAGGACGACGATATTACAGGTTTGATGATGCATATAGTTGGAGCAGTAGCATAGACGGGCCCCTAGGAACAGGCACATCGATCAACATTACAGCTGATCAACTCACACCTGGAAACCATATCATTACAATCGTCGTAACAGACGAAACTGGGCTAACGGGAACCGATTCGATACCCATAACCATCCACAAGACGAAGCCAGATACCGACCCGGGCGTTGCGGATTGGTTCACTGGAACAATAGGAGTGCCCCTTTCGTCTGATGAAATTTTATTTTTCCAACTGAAGACGTTAAATCCGGTGTATTCACTTCCCAAAAAAGCCTCACTAAAGGGAGGAGCGGTCGGCTGGTGGGACATGGGACTCACACTGGAGTTGCGAGACAGCGCCGGTGCCAGTATCCAAATCATACCATTCTACATAACCGATATACCACCAGGGCTGTTTATTGAACTCCCCTTTAGCGAATCCATTACATTTCCGACACACTTCAAAATTGCAGTGCCCGACCCGCCTGAATACGCTAGCTTCGCCATCAAAGCAGGCGACAGAGAACTAGCCGTAGTAGAGCGGTCAGCACACGCTCCGACGGTCACTATTCAAGGCATCACCGAAAACCAAGTTTTCAGACAAGACGAGGAGGTTAGTGTTTTGTGGCAAGGGCACGACCAAGACGACGACACTCTGACCTACAGAGTCTTCCAATCACATGATGCAGGACAAACCTGGCACGAAAGAACCGACAGATACACTGCAAAAACACAATGGAGCGACTTCAAATTCCAAGCGACTGACCAAGCCAGAATTGCCATTGCAGCATCAGACGGAACCCGCTCGACATTTGCCATGACACCCGTATTCCAAGTAAAACTACAGCCTGATAATCAAAGACTACCCTGATGAAACAAGGAACCGACACAATCATCGGCACAACGTTTGAGGATCTTGTGATTTTCCAATCCTAGAAAGAGCATCTTAATGGTTAATTCGATTGTTCGTCTGATTGTAGCAGTTTTCACGGCTTTGCTTCTGGCTGCTTTTTCCTGTTCAACTAATTTCAGTTCAACACCTCTTCCATCACAAACCAGTTCATTTAATACCAGTGATTGCCCGATCCCATCGACAGAGCAGAAGAACAATTCGGAGATTGATACAGGATTGGTGGATTGGTTCTCAGGGCGGGTTGCGGTGCCTGTTGATGGAGATGTTTCAGGTATTAGAGTGGTGGAGCTGAATCCGGTTTATTCGCTCCCTGGGGACGCTAACTTGAGTTTCAGGTTTTTTAGCGAAGGTGACAGCAGTTTTGGGTTTGTGTTAGAGCTGTACGACAGCACCGGCACTTGTATCCTAAGCAAGCCGTTCAGCATAAGCAGTGACGGATTTCCATTAGGGGGATTTTGGTCTGAGTCTACGCCATTTGTTGAGATATTCAGCGTCAAGGTTGCAGATCCACCCAATTACGCTAGCTACGCCATCCGGGCAGGCAACAAAGAACTAGTAGCAAAGCAGCGATCGTCTAACACTCCGACAGTTGTCATTCCAAATCTCAATGAAGGTCGGGTTTTTGAACAGGATGAGCAGGTCAGCATTTCATGGGTCGGGCATGATCAGGATGGAAACCCGCTGACCTACAGGGTTTTCAGATTATATAACGAAGGACGGGATTGGCATGAGAGAACTGTTTCAAATTTTGAGGGCACCCAATGGAATTTCTTGAATTTCGGGGCTACCAATAATGCCAGAGTCGCAGTTGTTGTTTCGGATGGAACTCGCTCTGCTTTTGCTGTGACACCTGCTTTCAGTGTAGCTGAGCATGACCCTCAGGTAAGAATTACTACCCCTGCAGCAGGTGCAACATATTACGGACAACAGAAGTTCCAACTGTCAGCCAGAAGCAGAGACTTTGATGAATACTTATATACTAGTGATGCGCATGTGTGGAGCAGTAACATAGATGGGCACCTAGGAACTAGCAACTTGATCAATATGACAGCCAATCAACTCACCCCAGGAAACCACACCATCACAGTAACTGTAACTGACACAACAGGACGAACAGGAACCGACTCAATAACCATAACCATCCATGCCTTGAAGCAAGACATCGAACCAAGTTTCATGGATTGGTTCTCAGGTTCATTAGAAGTGCACACTGCTTATTTGGATCTTTCCAGCGTCAGCCTAGCGAGATTAAATTCTGTGTTTTCAATTCCTAAACATCCTGGAGTAACTGGAGTAAGCAATATATATTCCCATCCTGTGGATTGGGGATTCACGCTGGAGTTGCGAGACAATATCGGCACCGCTATCCGCAGTATACCATTTGACATAAGCTTTAGAGCACCAACAGCTGATCGTGAAATTTCCTCGGGAGAACCCCTGCCATTCCCAGAGTCCTTCAGAGTTGGAATACCTGACCCGCCTGAATACGCCAGTTTCGCCATCAAAGCAGGCGACAGGGAACTAGCCGTGGTAGAGCGGTCAGCACACGCTCCGATGGTCGCCATTCAAGGCATCTCCGAAAATCAAGTTTTCAGATTAGACGAAGAAATTAGCGTCTCATGGGTCGGGATCGACGAAGACGGCGACACACTGGCTTACAAGGCTTTCCAATCACACGATGCAGGACAAACTTGGCAAGGAAGAACCTACGGAGATACTGATAAAACGCAATGGAGCGACTTCAAATTCCAAGCGACCGACGAAGCCAGAATCGCCATTGCTGCATCAGATGGAACCCGCTCGGCATTTGCCATGACACCCGTCTTCCAAATAAGACCATAACCCTTGGCAATCATCCCACAGAAAATCTCAATGATCAATTCAGTAGTTCGTGTCGTTGCAGCAGTTTTTGCGGTTTTTCTTTTGGCTGCTTTTTCCTGTTCAACGAATTTCAACTCATCGCCTCTTCCGTCGCAGATCAGTGCATTTGCTGCCAGTGATTGCCCTAGCCAGTCGTTGGAGGAATATGGTGGTTTTGGGCGGGTGGATTGGTTCAAGGGTGGGTGGAGGTACCCGTTCTTGATGGGAATGTTTCGGGATTCAGGGTGGTGGAGTTGGATCCAGTTTATTCACTCCCGTATAACACTGATTTGAATTTCAGGTTTTCCGGTGATACTAGAAGTAGATTGGAGCTTGTATTAGAGTTGCAAGACAGCAATGGTAATTGTTTGTTGGAAAAGCCAGTTTACACAAGCAATAACAGATCAAGGCATCCAAATGACACTAGCTTTGAGCCGGTAGTTAAGAGATTTAGCACCACGGTGAAAGATCCGCCTGATTACGCCAACTACGCCATCCGGGTGGGCGACAGGGAACTAGTCACAGTGCAACTTTCTGAGCATGCTCCGACGGTTGCTATTCCAGATGTTCAGGAGGGCCAGATTTTTGAGCAAGACCAGCAGGTGAGTGTTTCATGGGTCGGGCACGACCAAGATGGGGACAAGCTGACTTACAAAGTATTTAGATCATATGACGCTGGGCAGAGTTGGGATGAGAGAACCATCACCGACTACGAGGGCACAAAATGGGATTTCCTGGAATTCAAAACCGACGAAGATGCCAAGGTAGCGGTTGTCGTGTCTGACGGAACCCGCTTCGCTCTGGCTGTGACACCAGTATTCCAAGTGGCAGAACGTGATCCTAAGGTAAAGATTGTCAGTCCTGTGTCAGGGACAACATATTACGGGCAGCAAAAAATCCAATTTGCATCCACAGACAACAACCCTAACTGGGGCCGAAGCTCTCACTATGCTAGTGAGTGGAATGTGTGGAGCAGCAGCATAGACGGGTACTTGGGAGCTGGTTGGTTTGTCAATGTGTCAGCTGAACAACTTACCCCGGGAGACCATATCATCACAGTCGCTGTAACAGACATAGTAACAGGGCGGACAGGAACTGATTCCATACCCATCACCATCCACGAAGCGAGACAAGATATCGAACCGGAGTTTGCGGATTGGTTCAGCGGAGCGGTAGCTGTGCCACTTTCATCTGATGAAACTTCAATTTTTGAACTAGAAGGGTTGGCTCCGGTGTATTCACTTCCCAAAATAATTTCAGTGAGTGCAAGGGGGTTCGGCTGGTGGGATTTGGGATTCACACTGGAGTTGCGAGACAGCACCGGTTCTGTTATCCGCAGCACACCGTTTTACATAACCAACACAGCAACCATAGTGGATCCTATACTCCGTTTTGGTGAATCAATTCTATATCAGGAGAGTTTCAAATTCGGTATACTTGACCTGCCTGATTATACTAGCTTCGCCATTAAAGCAGGTAACACAGAGCTAGCCGTCATAGAGCGGTCTGAACATGCCCCGACAGTCATCATTGAAGGCATTTCCGAAAATCAGGTTTTTGAGCTAGACGATCCAATAAGCATTTCATGGCAGGGGCATGACCAAGACGGAGACACGCTGACCTACAGAATCTTCATATCACACGACGCTGGACAAACTTGGGAACTAGAAAAAATCTTTAGCTCCACTGATGAAACACAATGGAACAACTTCGAATTCCATGCAACTGACGAAGCCAGAATCGCCATTGCAGCATCAGACAGAGCTCGCTCAACATTTGCCATGACACCCGTATTCCAAGTAAAACCATAATTCCTACATGCCTGGGTGCTGGCTTAGCATTCAACCTAGCCAAACTTCAGGTAAGATTTGTAAGTTATGCTAGAACAGGAATTTTCAGATGCCTTCAGCGCTTAGCACCCACCACCCAGCCCAGCCCGCAACGCGGACCAACTCGCTTTTTTGACATAATTCGGAGAGTTCCATGGATTTACTTGAATACCAAGGCAAGGAATTTTTTGCCGCCCATGATATCGCTGTCCCCCCAGGCGGCTTCGCCAAATCGGTGGAGGAAGCAGTCGGCGTAGCAGAGGCTATGGAGTTGCCTGTGGTGGTCAAGGCCCAGGTTCACACCGGCGGACGGGGCAAAGCTGGCGGA
Organism: Candidatus Hopanoidivorans cymbastelae; assembly: GCA_028283145.1. Classification (GTDB taxonomy): domain Bacteria; phylum Actinomycetota; class Acidimicrobiia; order Acidimicrobiales; family Hopanoidiivorantaceae; genus Hopanoidiivorans; species Hopanoidiivorans cymbastelae. The sequence goes on along the minus strand of JAPYNY010000055.1, from coordinate 4,572 downwards.
GTGAAGCTGGTCAGAACTATGGAGGAAGTGCGCCAACACGCCCAAAACATCTTGGGGCTTGACATCAAGGGGCACATCGTGGAATGCCTGCTGGTGGAAGCAGCTTCAGACATCGCCGAAGAATACTACACCAGCTTCACGCTGGACCGCTCAGAACGCAAGCATCTGGGCATGCTTTCAGCCCAGGGTGGCGTGGAAATTGAGGAAGTGGCTGAGCGCGACCCGGAGGCCATTGCCAAGATTTGGGTAGACCCCCTGGAAGGCCTGACCGAGCCGCAATGCCGCGACTGGGTCGCCGCTGCCAAACTCAACCCCGCAGCTACCGAAGGCGCTGTGTCAATCCTGCTGAAGCTTTACGAAGCCTACGTCGCCGGTGACGCAGACCTGGTGGAAATCAACCCGCTCATCCTCACCGGCAACGGCGAGGTGATCGCCTTGGATGCCAAGGTAACGCTGGACGGCAATGCTGTCTTCAGGCATAAAAACTACGCTGCCTACGACGCCTCCCAGCCCCGTGACGAAAGAGAACAAGCTGCCAACTCCAAAGGCTTGCAGTATGTGGGGCTGTCTGGCAATGTGGGAGTCATTGCCAACGGAGCTGGATTGGCCATGAGCACGGTGGACGTGGTCAACCAGGTGGGGGGCGCAGCAGCCAACTTCTTAGACATCGGAGGCGGAGCCAATGCCGATGTGATGGCCAGCGCCTTGGACGTAATCAATAACGACCCAGCCGTGTCAGCCATCTTCATCAACATCTTCGGCGGCATCACCCGCGGGGAAGAAATCGCCAAAGGCGTCATTGAAGCTATGGACAGGGTTGACATTGCCTCCCCTATTGTCATTCGTCTTGACGGCACTAACGCCCAGCAAGGGCGCGACATGCTGCAACCCTACCTGTCGGACAAGCTGATGCTGTCGCCCAATATGTTGGATGCGGCGCACAGGGCAACCGCTTTGGCTGGGCAGGCTGCCTAAGCAGCTTCGCAGCTTTCAGCCCTAGCAAATCCCACTAGCCACCAGCTTCCACCCGACCTCAGCCCTAGCAGCCCACGCCACGCCACGCCGCCCCACCAAACCACAGCCAACCCCAACCTCAAGAAAGCAAACTATCCATGAGCATTTTTGTAGATGAAAATACCAAAGTTGTCTATCAGGGGCTGACTGGCTCCCAAGGTCGGTTCTATGGCTTGCTGAACAGAGACTACGGCACCCAGGTGGTGGCTGGCACCAATCCCAAAAAAGCCGGCACCGATGTGGATGGCGTGCCGATTTATGCTTCGGTGGGCGAAGCTGTGGAAGCCACTGGCGCCACTGCCTCCTGCGTGTTCATCCCGGCGCCCGGAGTCAAGGGGGCTGTGATTGAAGCAGCCGAAGGTGGCGTGGAGTTCATTGTGGTCATCACCGAAGGGGTCCCCGCACATGACGAAGCTTGGTTCTTCAACAAGCTCCAGCGCGATTTCCCCCAGGTGCGTATGCTGGGGCCCAACTGCCCTGGTATCATCAGTCCTGGCAAATGCAACATTGGCATCACCGCCGGGCACATCGCCAAGGCAGGGGGCCCAGTCGGGATTGTCAGCCGCTCGGGCACCCTGACCTACCAAGCCCTCTATGAGTTGAAACAAAAAGACATTGGCTGCACCACCTGTGTGGGCATAGGCGGAGACCCTGTGCCCGGCACCAACTTCATAGACTGCCTGGAAGCGTTTGAAGCCGACCCTGAAACCCAAGCCGTCATGATGATCGGCGAGATTGGTGGTTCGGCTGAAGAGGAAGCAGCCGAGTTCATCTCCACCAGCATGACCAAACCCGTGGTGGCCTATATTGCCGGTGTAACAGCCCCTGCCGGCAAGAAAATGGGGCATGCCGGAGCCATCGTTACCGGCAACAAGGGCACAGCCCAAGCCAAGATGCAAGCCTTGGCGCAAGCCGGCGCCAAAGTGGGGCAAAATCCCACCGAAGCTGGGGAGTTGATGGTGGAGGTCGTAGCCAGCCTGTAGATGGCCGGCATAGGGATGGCACGAACTAGAGGAAGGCCAGCGCGGGGCTGGCAAAGGACTGGCGTGGGGCTGGCCGGCTGATACCAGGTGCCCTAGCCGGAAGGCTCCACAAACTGAAACTTGGGCGGGGGATGGTTGATCATGTGGGTGGCGGCTCGACTGAAATAGTCCAGCATCTCAGCAGCCAAATCCTGCGACAGGTTGCCTTGGCTGAGCTCCTCGCCAACTGCTTCTTGCATGTGCCCCATCCAGGCATCTCGCTCGGCTTGAGAGATTTTGAAAGGCATATGGCGGGCCCTGAGCATAGGCGCACCCCTGCTCTGGCTATAGCGCTGCGGCCCGCCCCAGAACTGAATCAAAAACAGGGCTAGATGATCGGCGGCAGCCCAAAAGTTGGCTTCATCTTCGGGATAGAGCGGGCGCAACAAGGTGTCAGCAGCCACCCCCTGATAGAACCGCCTGGATAGACGGACGAAAAACTGCTCTCCGCCCACTTGGTCATAGACAGATTCCATCTGCTTTGGTCAGTTGGTCAGGCTTTGTCAGCTGCCAGCCGGCACTGGCTTGGCCAGCCGACCAAACTGGTGCACGCCAGCCAACCCAACTGACGCTGACAACCCAAGCGCGGTCAACTCAACTCGTCTTGGCCGAAGACTTCCCGCGCAGCGGCCAAGTCGTCCTGGTAGGTCACCCCTACCCATTTCAAATCGCAAGGCCGCACTCTGAACTCAAAATCCTTCACGGCAATCATCGCCGCCACCGCATCGGGCAGCAAACACTCTTTGTCTGGGTCGCCTTCGTTCAGAACATAGAACGCTTCCCAAAAATTCTCCAAGCTGGCCATGAAACCCCGCGGAAAACCCCAAAAGTTCAAGGACACCAACGTTTCAGGGTCTAGCTTTTCACCGCTGCCTGAGACTATCCCCGAAGGCGTGTGCTGGATTCCCTTGGTCTCCACAATGCCTGTCAGATAGCCATCGTAAACTTCACAGAGCCCTCGGGTCACAGCTCCCTCAGCAGGCAAGGTATTTTCCAGGGCAAAACCCAGCAGCCCTCCCTGGTCTTCAAAACCCACATCCAAAATCTCACGCAACATCCGGAAAGCCTGCGGGGAATAGTAATCGTCAGCATTGGCCACGATGAACGGGCCGGGCACTGCATCTTTGGCAGCTAAAACCGCATGAGCCGTACCCCAAGGTTTTTGGCGGGGCGGGCCGAAGGTGTCCTGACAGACATAGCTGAACTGGCCAGCGTCTTGGTGAAACTTGGCCACATGGCTGGCTACGGCAGCTTGAATATCGGAACGCACCACCAGCACCACCCTGTCTATGCCAGCCTCTTGGCAGCCCGAAATGGTGTAATCCAAGAAGGCTTCACCCTTGGGGCCCACTGGTGCCAGTTGCTTGTTGCCGCCAAATCTTGAGCCGATGCCTGCAGCCAGGATGACCACCGACAGCTCTGGCGAAATCCGGTTGGAAGCCATGGTGCCGCCTACAACTCCACGACCGAGCGCAAAACCTCGCCGCGTTCCATCTTGTGGAAGGCTTCTTCCACCTGGCCTAGCGCGATGGTCTCACTCACAAAACCGTCCAAGTTCAGCTTGCCCGCCAAGTAGAGGTCAATATAGGTTGGGAAGTCCCGGCTGGGCAGGCAGTCGCCATACCAAGAAGATTTCAGTGCGCCACCCCGCCCGAAAACTTCAATGAAGGGAAGCTCCAGCTTCATGTCGGGCGCGGGCACTCCAACCAACACCACCGTGCCAGCCAAGTCGCGGGCAAAGAAAGCCTGAGTGTAGGTTTCGGGCAGCCCGACTGCGTCAATGGCTACGTCTGCGCCGTGGCCGCCGGTCAGCTCCCGGATGCGCTCCACAGGATCTTCCAATTTGGAGTTGACTGTGTGGGTGGCGCCAAAATCTTTGGCCCACGCAAGCTTGCGGTCGTCTATGTCTATGCCGATGATGGGGAAAGCTCCAGCTAGGCTAGCTCCGGCAATGGCTGCGTTGCCCACGCCGCCGCAGCCGAAGACGGCCACGGAGTCGCCTCGGGAAACACCGCCTGTGTTGATGGCTGCTCCCAGCCCGGCCATGATGCCACAGCCCAGCAGTCCTGCGGCGGTGGGAGCAGCAGCTGGGTTGATTTTGGTGGCTTGGCCGGCTGCCACCAGCGTTTTTTCCACAAAAGCTCCTATGCCTAAAGCTGCGGTGAGTTCTGTGCCGTCATCCAAAGTCATCTTCTGGGTGGCGTTGTGGGTGGCAAAACAATACCAAGGGCGCCCCCGCTCACAAGCTCGGCAGCCACCGCAAACCGCCCGCCAATTCAAAATCACATAGTCGCCCACCGCCACATTGCTCACTGCTTCCCCCACAGCTTCCACGATGCCGGCAGCTTCGTGCCCCAGCAGGAAGGGAAAGTCGTCGGTGATGTTGCCCTGGCGGTAATGCAAGTCGGTGTGACACACCCCACAGGCTTGGGGGCTGACAATGACTTCTCCGGGGCCAGGGTCGGGCACGATGATGGTCTCTTGGGAGACTGGAGCATCTTTTTCCAGGGCTACTATGCCTTGGACACGGTATGAC
>JAPYNY010000054.1 GCA_028283145.1 Candidatus Hopanoidivorans cymbastelae | reverse complement strand
ATCGGGGGCTTGGCGGGCGCCGGGCCGCAGACAGCACCTAATCCTATTTTGGCAGATTTTAGCCTGCGGCTGTGCGTCTAGACATCGACATACCGGCCGACCACAAAACCCGAACCCAGCGCTCCGATGCCCGCCCCCAGCAGCAGCACATAAATGGAAGTATTCCACACGAAGGAGTTCTCCACCAGCAAGCTCTGCAACAACACCAGATCTTCATCGCTTACAAAGTCCTTCAGAATGTTGTTCAACAAGAACAATACGGGCACAGCCAAGATCCCCCCGATCAGCCCCTGGATGGTGCCTTCCAGGATGAAGGGCACACGAATATACCAGTTGGGTGCGCCCACCAGCTTCATGATTTCAATGTCGTTGCGACGGGCGAAGACAGCCGTGCGGATGGTATTGATTATCAAAAGGATGGCTGCTATCAGCACCACAATTGAAGCCACCAAAATGAACGTGCTTATCTTCTGGGAAGTTTCAAGGATGGAATTCAAAAGCTCAGGGGCATCTTGCACAGACAGCACGCCGGGTTTGCTGCGGAAGCTGACAGCTATGTCTGTAATCACCTGGGCATCGTTGCTGATGGGGCGAACCCGAAAGGACGGCGGCAGAGATTCAGGCGTAACAGGCTCCAGCCAGGCTGGATTCTCATCGCCATATTCCTCAAGCAGCTCTTCATAGGCTCTTTGCTGGTCGACAAACTCCACCAACTCAATTTCAGGATTTTCAACAATTGACCGCTCCACTTCGTCATACTGCTCGGGCGTGGCGTCATGTTTCATGAAGACGATGAACTGGATGCCGTCGCTCCAACGCCCGGTGGCTTGGCCCACCCCATCGTTGATAATTATGGCTGAGCCAAACATCGCCAACGACACCCACACAGCCACGATGGTGGCCAAAAACAGGGTGGTATTGCGCCTTAGGTTGTTGCCTGTCTCTCGGAAGAGATACCCAAATCGCGAAAACATCTAGCTACGATTCACTTCGGAATGGCTGGGGTATAAATGATCGGGGCGCGAAAAGCTGAAACGCAAGCGGCTGGGATGCTAGTCATACACACCTCTGGCCTGGTCTCGCACCAGCTTGCCCTTTTCCAACTCCAAAACTCGGTTTTGCATCAGATCCACAATGCTCTGGTCGTGCGTGGCCATCACCACTGTGGTGCCGATTTGGTTAATTCGGGTCAGCAGCTGCATGATGCCGATGGAAGTGTTGGGGTCTAAGTTGCCGGTGGGCTCATCGGCCAACAAAATCTTGGGTTTGTTCACAAACGCCCTGGCGATGGACACACGCTGCTGCTCGCCACCCGACAATTCATCTGGATAGCTACGCATCTTGTGGCCCAAGCCCACCAAGTCCAAAATGGCAGGCACCTGGGTGCGAATGACCGCTCGCGGGCAACCGATCACCTCCAGAGCAAACTCCACATTTTGCTTGACTGTCTTGCTGGGCAGCAACTTGTAGTCTTGGAATACACAGCCGATACCCCGGCGCAAAGATGGAATGCGCCACTTGGACAGAGCCACCACATTTTCCCCGGAAATATAAATCGTCCCAGTCTCAGGCGATTCTTGTCGGGTCATGAGCCGCAGAAACGTGGATTTGCCCGACCCGGAAGGCCCCACCAGAAACACAAATTCCCCTCGCCCTATGTCACAGGAGACGTTATTGATGGCGGGCTCGTGGTCTTTGTATATCTTGGTTACGTTTTGAAAACGAATCATCTATGTGCTAACTCCAACTGCGGCTCGCTGCCACTGCAAATAAGACTCTATGAAGCCGTCGATGCCTCCATCCAGCACAAAATCAAAATTAGATGCTTCGTGGGATGTTCTGAGGTCTTTCACCAACTGAAACGGATGCATGGTGTAGGAGCGAATCTGGTTGCCAAAGCCGACCTTTTGAACTTTGCCAGCGATGACGGCTATTTCCTCTTGCTGACGGCGCCGCTCCAAATCCAGCAGTTTGGCAGCCAACATGACTATAGCTTGCTCCTTGTTTTGGTGCTGACTGCGCTCATTTTGACAAGACGTGACCAGTCCAGTCGGCAGGTGAGTGATTCGCACGGCCGAGTCGGTTACATTGACATGCTGGCCGCCTGCTCCTGAAGAACGATACGTGTCTATACGCAGTTCGCTTTCTTCAATTTCAATTTCGTTGGCAACTTCATCAAAATACGGCACTACATACATGGAGCAGAATGAAGTATGGCGTTTGCCTTCTTTGTTGAACGGTGAAATCCTGACTAGACGATGGATGCCGTGTTCGCTTTGCAACAGTCCATAAGAAAAGCGACCCCTCACAATGAACTCAGCTGAGGTGATGCCTGCCTCTTGCCCTTCCCGCAGAGACAGGATCTCAGCTTCCAAACCTCGTCGCTCAGCCCAGCGAAGATACATCCGCAATAACATCTCAGCCCAGTCCTGCGCATCGGTGCCTCCCTCACCCGACTGAATTTGGCAGACAGCATCACGCTCATCATATTCCCCTGACAGCAGCGACCGCATTTCCAAACGATCCAGGGCTTGGATCAAAAACATGGACAATTCTTGCAGCTCTTCTGCCAGCTCCTCTGATTCGGCTTGCGAATCGGCAGCCAACTCAACCAGAGTTTCCACTTCTTCCAGTTGGGTAGCTAAAGAGTCGTAGGCTGTGATTTCGTCAGCTACCTCCGACAACTCCCGTGTGATGGAGCGGGCTTTACCCTTGTCATCCCAGAGATTGGGACTTCCGGCAAGCTCTTCCAGTTCTTCTCTTCGCTTGCGCAACTCTGCTATGCGCAAATACTTATGGGCATCGTTCAGCCGGTTTTGCAACAAGGGGACATCAATTTCCATGGTGCTGAATCAATTCCCATGACACTGTTTGAATTTCTTGCCCGATCCACAGGGGCATGGGGCGTTGCGGGGTGTGCGATCCCAATCGCTTTTGCGATAAGTGCCGGCTGCTTCCTCTATGATTCTGGGGGCATTAGCTGTATTTGCCTGGGGTGGCCGAGCTGGCGCCTGTCGCGGCGCGGCGTTGGTTGCCCCCACTGAGACAAGCTCTCCCACAGGCTGGTCGGCTGACTCCGAATAGTCCGCATCGCCAACTCTGCCATTACCGACTGTAACGCCATTGCTGGAAACGCCGGCTCCGGCGACATTGCCGATCTCGCGCCCGCGCCCGCTACCCGTGCCGCCGGCACCCCTGCGGCCAGCAGTCTTGGCTGAAAACGGCTCTGGCGGCGCCGGAGCCAAACTCACGTGCATGATTGTCCGCACATAATCTCTGGCTGTTTCCTTCAGCATCTGCCCGAACATGTCAAACCCCTCGCGCTGCCATTCGGTCAGAGGGTCTTTTTGCCCCATGGCCCTGAGATGGATGCCTTCCTTCAGGTAGTCCATTTCATAAAGGTGTTCGCGCCAGCGCTGATCGATGATCCGCAGCATGACCTCGCGTTCCACTGCCGCAAACATCTCTTCGCCGATTTCGCTGGCTCGCTCGGCAACTACCTCTTTGGCATCCTCCAGCAGCAACTCCGGCAGGTTCTGCTGGCCCGCGCTGTCCAGCAGGTCGTCCATGGCGAGTTGCGTCGGCCAAAGCGACTTGACTTCGGTGTGCAAGCCTTCAATATCCCACAGGGCTAGATCGGTGTCTGCGCAGTAAGTCTCCAGTTCAGCATCTACAGCCTCGGTGATATATTCCTCGGCTTCAGCACGCATATCGGCCCCAGCCAGAATCTGATCGCGCCGCGAATAGATAACCTTGCGCTGCTGGTTCATGACCTCGTCATATTTGAGCACGTTCTTGCGGGTTTCTGCATTCTTTTGCTCAACCGTGGCTTGCGCTCGCTCGACTGCCTTGGTAACCATCTTGGATTCAATGGGAATGTCATCTGGCATGGACCGGCTCATCACCCAGTTCATCGCCCCAGTCGCAAAGATGCGTAACAGATCGTCTTCCAGCGAAAGGTAAAACCTGCTTTCGCCGGGGTCGCCTTGGCGACCTGAGCGACCGCGCAACTGGTTGTCAATGCGACGACTCTCATGGCGTTCAGTGCCCAGCACATATAAGCCGCCCTTGTCACACACCTCAACGCCCTCAGCTTCGCAAATGGGCTTGAACTTCTCCAACAAGTCGTCATACAGAGCCTGGCCTTGTTCTGCCTCTGGGTCAAGGCCTTGCGCCACAACCTCACGGTGAGCCATGTTCTCTGGGTTGCCGCCCAAGATGATGTCAACCCCGCGCCCCGCCATGTTGGTGGCTACGGTTACAGAACCAAGTTTGCCAGCTTGAGCGATGATCTCAGCTTCGCGGAAGTGCTGTTTGGCATTCAAAACCTCGTGTTTGATGCCTCGGCGGTTCAGCAAGCCCGCCAGTTTCTCGGACTTCTCCACCGAAATCGTGCCGATCAGCACAGGCTGGCCGGCTTCGTGGCGTTGGGCTATGTCTTCCACCACTGCGTCAAACTTGGCGTCATCAGTGCGGTAGATGACATCAGGGCGGTCGGCTCGGACAACCTCTTCGTTGGTGGGTATGGACACCACTTCCAAGCCGTAAGTGCCATGCAGCTCAGCGGCCTCGGTTTGTGCCGTTCCGGTCATGCCGGCCAGCTTGTCATACAGACGGAAGTAATTCTGCAGGGTTACCGTGGCTAGCGTTTGGTTTTCCTCATTGATGCGCACCCCTTCCTTGGCTTCCACAGCTTGATGCAAGCCATCCGACCAGCGCCTGCCCTCCAGAATACGCCCGGTGAACTCATCCACGATCTTGACTTCGCCCTTCAGCACCACATAATCCTTGTCTCGTTGGTACAGCTCTTTGGCTCGCAGCGCTGCGTTCAGTTGATGGATATAGTTGACCTGCGACCAGTCGTACAGGTTCTCCACTCCCAAGGCCGCTTCGACTGAGTGAATGCCATCTTCGGTCGGCACTACCAGGCGCTTCTCTTCATCCACTTCGTAGTCGGTATCGCGATGGAGACCTCTGACAATAGAAGCGAATTTGTAATAGGTTTGGGCGGCGTCGGCCAGACGGCCGCTGATGATCAAAGGCGTGCGCGCCTCATCCACCAAGATGGAATCCACTTCGTCCACGATGCAATAGGTGTGTCCGCGCTGGACTTTCTGGCTTTGACCCAAGACCATATTGTCGCGCAAGTAGTCAAAGCCCAGTTCGTTGTTGGTGCCGTAGGTGATGTCGCAGGCATATTGGGCTTGCTTGTGGTTGGGGTCTCGCTCGCTTGGGATCACCAAGCCGACGGTCAGGCCAAGCCATTCGTGGATAGCACCCATCCACTCGGAGTCACGGCTGGCTAGATAATCGTTTACCGTCACGACATGGACGCCCTTGGAAGTGAGTCCGTTCAGATAGACCGGCAAAGTTGAAACCAGCGTTTTACCCTCGCCAGTCTTCATCTCTGCTACCCAGCCGAAGTGCAAAGCTGCGCCCCCCATGAGCTGGACATCATAGTGTCGTTGCCCGATGACCCTGCGGGAAGCTTCGCGCACGACAGCAAAAGCTTCAATTAGAAGGTCGTCTAAGTCTTCGCCTTGCTCTAGACGTTGGCGGAATTCAGGGGTTTTGGCTTGAAGTTCTTCGTCGGGGAGGGCTCGAATTTCGTCTTCCAAGCTGTTGACAAGCGGCACAAGCGCCTCCAGCGCCTTGTTTTTCTTGCCCTCACCAGTGCGAAGAATTTTGGTGAACACCGACATACTTGCTTTAAGGCTACCTAGCAATGGCTGGGCCTTAGCCGATTACTGCGGAAATTAGTTGATTTTTACTGAATTTTTAGGTTGCTGGGCTGGCCTCGAGCCTTGGCCGCCCGGTGCCCCTGCGCCTCGCTCCACTGCCCGACATCAAATATCCGGTTTTGGCTTGCCCCGCGCTCTGCCCTTATGCCACCGGTTGAGTTTTCTGGTTTTTTCTTTGCGAAGCTGTTTTTCCAGCTTTTTGGCTGCCGCGTCCACCACGGCAAAGCGGTCTGCAGCGCTGACCTTGCAGCGAATATGATGCCCGTGGCCCTCAAGGGTTACTTCACAGTGCTCTTTGTCTTCAATACGCGGATTGTGTTCTTCTGAGAAGTGGACTGTGGCATGGTCCAAGCCCGAGAGGAACTTGTCTAGACGGCCTATCTTGGTTCGGGTGTAGTTCTCCAGCTTTTCGTCTATGTTGTGGCCGCTGATGGCAACCTCCATTTGACCTCCTTGGTAGTTGCTATATCAATCGTAGCTCAAGAGCGGTTTGTGAATGGCGGCAGAGTGTCTTGGATTCGGCCTTATTCTGGCTGCTATAGCTACGGCGCCTACTCTAGCTATGCCTTGCGACCTCAAGATCTCAGCACCGCGGCGCAATGAAGTCCCTGTAGTTATGACATCATCCACAATCACTACGTTCTTACTGCGAAACGCTCCTGCTCTCGGCTTTGGCAACAGGGCTGGGCCTTCAAGACGCCCCTGCCTGTTACGCTTGCCCTGTGGCAAGTCGGATAAACGTAACAACAGGGCCGCAGCAGGAATGCCTTTGTGCTTGGCTACGGCCTTGGCTAGCAATTCGCCTTGGTCATAACCGCGCTTGCGTCTGTTGGCTTTGGCAGCAGGTATCCATGTGATGCAATCAGGCTGTGATGTTGGCAAGTTGGCGGCTAGTTGGGTGGCTAGCCATTTCACCAGCCACATGGCCCGCCGGTATTTCAGGGTGAGCACCAGTTTTGAGGCGACCTCGTCATAGGCAAACAGAGCCTTGCAGCCAAGTTCCAACTCTTTGAAATCTAGGTCGGACTGACCCAAATTGGCCAGGCCAAACCTGGCGGGAAGCTGCCGGAGCTGATTCAGGCAGCTTTTGCAGGGCAACTCGCTGGCAGCCCCACAAATAGGACACATCTTGCGCAACAGCACATCCGTATTGTGGCATGCAGATGTTGCATAGTCGCGGCACCGACATGGATTTGCCCACTCCTATTAGCTCCCGCCTGCGGGGTTCGGCGCCACTGCGAAGTCGCTCCCGCTAGTCCACCCC